>NZ_JADYUD010000008.1 GCF_021531595.1 Fusobacterium perfoetens | reverse complement strand
CAAGATATACTCTTTATGGAAAAGAAATAGCTCTTACAGGAGAAGAAGATATTGCAGATAACAGAATTGAAGGTCATATAGGAGCAGAATATATCCATGAAAATGGTGTAGGTGTAGACGCAAAATATGAAATGATTTGGACAGATAAAGGAGATAACTCAAGAGTAACAGCAGGAATCTCTTATAGATTTTAGTAAATAAAATCTTAACTAAATAAGCACCCAAATAAAATCCTTAATAAAAACAGAACTCAGTCTTGGTGTTTTATACACTGGGGCTGAGTTTTGTTTTATAAGAATATATTTTAATAAAAAAATATTAAAATAGAAATAGCTTATAAACCTATTATTTACTTTTTATGAAAAAAAAGGTATAATATTTATAAAAATAAGGGTGTCTCGCTACCGATTTAAAGGCGAATGATAATATTTAAAAAGGGTAAGTTGAAAACTTGCCCTTTTATTTTAAAAGGAGGAAAAATATTATGATTGATTATAAACCTAGTTTTATTTTCAGAAACAGACATATAAATACTTGTTTTCCTACCCTTTTCAGAAAAATAAATGTTTCATATAAAAGAGAAAGATATGATACATATGACGGCGATTTTATAGATGTTGACTGGATAAAAAACAATAATGACAGAGCCGTTATTTTATGCCATGGGCTTGAAGGAAGTTCAAAAAGTAAATATATTCAGGGAATGAGCAGATATTTTTCAGAAAGAGGCTGGGATACTGCTGCTATTAACTACAGAGGTTGCAGTGGAGAAGTCAACAGAAAGGTAACTTTCTATCATGCTGCTCTTACAGATGATATAAAGCTTGTAATTGAAAAGTGCAAAAACTATAAATATATAGTTGTTATTGGATTCAGTCTTGGAGCAAATATGACCTTAAAATATTTTGGAACAGAAAAAGATATTCCTGATAATGTCATATGTGGAACTGCTGTCTCTCCCCCTTGTGAATTTTTTTCTTCAAGTGAAAAACTAAAAAAGTTTGAAAACATAATTTACAAACTTAAATTTCTCGGCCCTCTTAAAGAAAAGGCTATTGCAAAAGCAAAAGATTATAAAGGGCTTGTAGATGTAGAAAAAATAAGAAAAGCTAAAAATATAGAGGAATTTGACGATGCTTTCACTGCAAGATTTTTTGGATTTAAAGGAGTTAAGGACTACTATAAAAAAGCAAGTTCTATTAAAGATATTCCAAATATAAAAAAACCTGTTTATATTCTTATGCCTTTAGATGATCCAATTATGGGAAAAGAATGTTATCCTTACAAAGAGGCTGAAGAAAATAAATTTATCACACTAGAAACACCAAGATATGGAGGGCATGTAGGTTTTTCATCTTTTAAGCATTATCCCTATATAACTGAAGAGAGAATTTTTGATTTTGTTAATGAATGTGTCAAAAAATCTGAAAATAAGGCAAAATAAATATATCTTTATGTATTTTATTAAAAAAGTTTTTTAGAATTTTCAAATTATAGTAAAATAAATTCATCAAAGATAGTATAATAAAAATATAAAACTTAAATAAAAGGAGAGGATATCATTATGGCAGTATTAGTAACAGGCGGAGCAGGATATATTGGAAGTCACACTGTGGTGCAGTTATTAGAAGACAACAGAGAAGTAGTGATAGTTGACGATTTAAGCAACAGCAGTCCTAAAGTTATAGACAGAATTGAAGCTATAACAGGAAAAAGACCAAAATTTTACGAAGTTAACATATTAGATGAAGAAAAAATGGATGAAATTTTCAAAGAAAATGAAATTGATTCTGTTATTCACTTTGCAGGATTTAAAGCTGTAGGAGAATCAGTAGCAAAACCTCTTGCATATTATACAAATAACTTAACAACAACACTTATAGTTTTAAACTTAATGAAAAAATACGGTGTTCGTAACTTTGTATTCAGTTCATCAGCAACTGTTTACGGAGATCCTCATACATGCCCTATTTTAGAAACATTCCCTTTAAGTGCTACAAATCCTTATGGAAGAACTAAACTTATGATTGAAGAAATGCTTGTTGATATATGTAAAGCAGATAAAGAATTAAATGTAGCTCTTTTAAGATACTTCAATCCAGTTGGAGCACATGAAAGTGGAACAATAGGAGAAGAACCAAATGGAATTCCTAACAACTTAATGCCTTACATTACAAAAGTTGCTGTAGGAAAATTAGAAAAACTTAGCGTTTTCGGAGATGACTACAATACTCCTGACGGAACAGGTGTAAGAGACTATATCCATGTTGTAGACTTAGCAAACGGACATTTAAAAGCTCTTGCAAAACTTGAAACTAATTCAGGACTTGTAATCTATAACCTTGGAACTGGAAAAGGATATAGTGTTCTTGACATGGTAAAAGCATTCAGCAAAGCTTGTGGAAAAGACATTCCATATGTTATAGCTCCAAGAAGACCTGGAGATGTTGCTATGTGTTATGCTGATGCAACAAAAGCAAAAGAAGAATTAGGTTGGGAAGCTAAATATGATTTAGACAGAATGTGTGCTGATTCATGGAGATGGCAAAGTCAAAATCCTAATGGATACAATGATTAATTAAATTAAATTAAATTTAAAATGAGAGTTCAAAATATGAGCTCTCATTTTTTTATGCTTTATTATATTTATAATTTTAATTTTTCCAAAAAATAAAAAAAGGCTGTCGCGAAAGGCAGTCTTAGCTTTCAATGGTGCATCATACTGGACTTGAACCGGTGACCGTACGATTAAGAGTCGTATGCTCTACCAACTGAGCTAATGATGCATTACCTATATAAAAAAATGGAGCGGGAAACGAGGGTCGAACTCGCGACATTCAGCTTGGAAGGCTGACGCTCTACCAACTGAGCTATTCCCGCAATCTTTATCACAGGAATAATTATAGCACTCTCAAAAAAAATTGTCAAATATTTTTTTAATTTTTTTATTCTAAAGATACCTATGTATGTGCTGTTCAGAATCTTTTCCTTTAAAATCAAGGAAATATAGACTTGTTGTAGTTGCTCCTATAACTACATATATAGCTTCTTTTATATACTCTCTTCCAGATAATAAAAAATTATAACAAAAATACCCAGAAATTATCTGGGTATTTTTAGTTTTTTTAATATAAATTTAAAATTTTTATGCTATTTTAAATGAGTAGCAAGGAATTTTTCCATATCTTCATGAGGAACCATTCTTCCCCCTGTTGCCCAACAAATTTGATAAGCATTTTCTATATTTTTTCCTATTCTCCCTTCAATATATTTTCTGCTTTCTTCATGTTTCATAAGGGTAACTGCTCCTTCAAAAGCAGCACATGAAGAAGGTTCTATTCTCTCATGCTCACTTGAATCAAGACATCTTAAATAATCATAAAGCTTATAATCTTCAAGAGTAAATATTCCACTTAAAATAGAATCCATAAGTTTTCCTACAAGCCCTGAAGGTCTTCCTACTGCAAGTCCATCAGCATGAGTAATTCCTGTTATTCCTATATCACGGACACTTATTTTTTCATGAAGTCCTGTTGCCATTCCAAGAACCATACATGGAGCAAGTACTGGTTCTACAAAGAATATATAAACATTTTCTTTAAATATTCTCTTAAGTCCATATGCAACTCCTCCAGGAGCTCCTCCTACTCCACATGGAATATACACTATAAGAGGGTGCTCTTTATCTATTACAATTCCTTTTTCATCAAATTGCTTTTTTATTCTTGAAGCTGCAACAGTATATCCTAAGAATAAATTCATTGATTTTTCATCATCTACAAAATAACTTTTAGGATCTGCATCAGAGCTTTTTCTTCCCTCTTCAACAGCTTTTCCATAGTCATCTGCATATTCTATTACAGTTACTCCTTTTGATCTAAGCATATCTTTTTTCCATTGCTTTGCATCAGCTGACATATGAACTATTACCTCAAATCCAAGAGCAGCACTTGTTATTCCTATGCTAAGTCCTAAATTCCCTGTTGAACCTACCTGAACTTTATAACCTGAAAAGAATTTTTTAAATTTCTCATCTGCAAGAATTGAATAATCATCTGTTACAGAAAGCATTCTAGCTTCAATAGCTAAATCTTCTGCATGTTTTAATATTTCATAAACTCCTCCTCTAGCTTTTATTGAACCTGCTACTGGAAGGTGACTGTCCATTTTTAAATATAATTTTCCTGGTATTTCTGTTTCATATTTTTTTTCAAGTTCTTTCTGCATTGCAAAAATTGGTTCTAAAGGTGATTCTATTATTCCATCTGTTTCTGCTGTTTCAGGGAAAGATTTCTTTATAAATGGAGCAAATCTTTTTAGACGCTCTTCTGCATCTTTTAATTCTTCATCTGATACAGGAAGATTTTTTTCATACTCTCTATAATCCATCTCTTTAGGATTTATCCATACTATTTCTTGTTTTTCTGCTATTTTTTTTACTGTTTCATTTTTCATTAGTTCTTCTATATTCATTTTTTCTCCAATTTTTATTTTTTATAAAAAGGAGTTATTGCAAATTTATTTGCAGTAGCTCCTTTCTCTAATTAAAAGTAAATCTTCCTAACATTGAAAAGCAATTTATGATTTACAAACAATATTTTTTTAAATATTTGGTATCTGCCAGTTTATTTCTTTCTTTCCTAAAGATTTTAAAATTTCGTTTACTTTTTTAAAATGTCCACAGCCAAAAAATCCTCTGCTTGCTGAAAGAGGACTTGGGTGAACTCCCTCTATTATAAAATGTTTAGGATTTGTTATAAGTCTTTTTTTACTTTTTGCATTATTTCCCCATAAAATAAAGATTACTGGCTCTTCTTTTTCATTAAGAAGTTCTATTATTCTATCTGTAAAGATTTCCCAACCTTTTCCTTTATGAGAGTTTGCCTGTCCATCTCTTACTGTAAGAGCTGTATTTAAAAGAAGGATTCCCTGTTCTGCCCATGGCATAAGATATCCATTATTTGGAATTGTACAACCAAGTTCATCTTTTAATTCTTTATACATATTTTTAAGAGAAGGAGGTGCAGGAATTCCTGGTTTTACAGAAAATGCCATACCATGAGCCTGTCCCTGACCATGATAAGGATCTTGTCCAAGAAGAAGAATTTTTGTATCTGCATAACTTGATACTTTTAAAGCTGAAAAAATATCATTCATATCAGGGTGTATAATCTGAGTTCTGTACTCACTTATTAAAAATTCTCTCAGTTTTTTATAATACTCTTTTTCAAATTCATCTTTTAATAGTTCGTCCCAGTCATTTCCTAAATTAACCATATGCTTCTCCTTAATTTTAAATCATAGATTTATTATTCTTTGTTTGTTGTAAGATTACCACATTCTGGAATTATTCTTCTCATTCCACATCCTAGGCAGCCTTTTCTGCAGTCATGTGAAAGAGCAGCTTCTTCAGATTTTTTAAGCTCTCTTTTAAAAAATTCTTTTGATACTCCCACATCTATTATATCCCATGGAAGATCTGCTTCTATATCTCTTTTTCCTAGATATTCTTCAGGAGTTATTCCAAGTTCTTCCATAGCTTCCATCCAAAGATTGAAGTTATCTCTGTAGTCATCAAGTTTAACTCCTTTTTTGAATGCAAGTTCTATTAAATCTCCTGTTTTTTCATCTCCTCTTGAAATAAATCCTTCAAGATAAGATTTTTTAGGAGGGTGTATTTTAAGAGCTACACCTTTAAGACCTGCAAAAAGATCTCTTAGATAATTATGTTTTTCAGCCATTTCCTCCATGCTCATCTGTTTACACCATTCATAAGGAGTGTGAGGTTTTGGAATAAAGTTTGAAACACTTACAGTTATATTTATTCTTTTATTAATAGGTCTGCAAAGTCCTATTACTTTTTTAGCAAGATCATAAATTCCTTTTACATCTTCCATAGTTTCAAAAGGAAGTCCTATCATAAAATAAAATTTAAGACTTACCCAGCCTGCTTTTACTGCTTCAACAGCTGTTTCAAGAATTTCATGTTCCTCAACACCTTTATTTATTACATCTCTCATTCTTTGAGAACCTGCTTCAGGAGCAAAAGTAAATCCTGTTCTTTTTCCTCCACTTATTTGTTCAGCAACTCTTACTGAATGAGGATTCATTCTAAGTGATGGAAGAGAGATTCCAATATTATCATCTTTATATTTTTCCTGCAGTGTTTTTAAAAGTGTATCTATATTTGTATAGTCACTACTGCTAAGTGAAGATAGAGAAATTTCTGAATATCCTGTACTTGAAAGCATTGATTCAATAAGCTTTAAATTATTTTCAAGGCTTCTTTCTCTTACAGGTCTATATACCATTCCTGCCTGACAGAATCTGCATCCTCTTGTACATCCTCTTTGAATTTCAACAGAAGCTCTGTCATGGACTATTGATATATAAGGCACTAACTGATTTTCATACATTTTAGAATTATTTATATCTTTTAAAATAGCTCTTCTTATTTTCTTTTTTCCATCATGGAAGGCTGGAATATATACACCTTCAAGGTGTTCAATGGCTCTTAATCTTTCTTCTTTTGATTTTCCTTCAGTCTGAACAAAAATTTCGGCAAGCTTAACCATTGTTTCTTCTCCATCTCCTACAACTAAAAAGTCAACAAACTTTTTAAGAGGAGCTGGATTCATAACACAAGTTCCCCCAGCCATAATAAGAGGATGACTTTCATCTCTGTCCTCTCTTCTTATAGGAATTCCTGCAAGGTCAAGAGCATTAAGCATATTTGGATAACACATTTCATAAGAAAGAGAAAATCCTACAATATCAAAGTCTTTCAGTTCTCTCTTACTTTCAAGTGAAAACATAGGAATATTATCTCTTCTCATAATCTCTTCCATGTCATCAAAAGGAATAAATCCTCTTTCAAGTGCAAAACCTTCAACTTGATTCATAAGAGAATAAAGTATTCTTATTCCAAGATTTGACATTCCCACTTCATATACATCAGGGAAAAATAGACACATACTCGCTTTATAATCTGTTTTATGATAACTGTTTATCTCATTTCCCAGATATTGTGCTGGCTTTTCAACAGCCAACAAATATTTATCAATATTTACTTTCATTATTTCTCCTTATTTTTATAATTTCCCTTGCATTAAAAAAATTTTCGTAATTTATGCAGTGAGTTGAACGATAAAAAATGACATGTCTGAGGCAGAGCCGAGTTTGTCATTTTTAGTGAAACGAACAATATAAATAGAAAATCTTTTTCACCAGCAAGGCAGTTTTCTTTTGGTTCATTTTCTTTGGCTGCACAAAGAAAATGAACAATATTTATTTATCATCTAATTTTTGAAATTCTCTCATTTTTATATCTTCTGTTTTAGTATGATGATTAAGAGCTAGTTCAGCAACTTTTAAATTTATATTTTTTAATTTTTCAAAAGATTTATAAGGGTGTTTTTCAATATGCTTATCACCAATAATAACTTTTTTAATCCTTCTAAAAAGAGAATAATTTTCTTTTCCACAGTCATGAAGAAGTGCAAGTTTTAAATAATCTATGTCCTCTTTAAGAAGACTGTTTTTTTCTGTAAGTTTGTATAAATTAAAAGAGTGAATTTTATCATACTCACTCATTTTATCAAAAATATGAAATTCTTCATTACTTAAAATTTTTTTTACTGAAGAATCATTTTCTTCATGATATTTTCCAAAAAGAAAAATAAGTCCCTGTTTTATTCTTGCAGAAGTCATATTTCCCTCACAATAATAGTTCCATACTCTTTTCTAAGTTTCTTTATATTTCTTCCATTTTTTCCTATTACTTCCCCTTTTTTATCTTTTGATACATAAAAAACAGAGAAAGTTTTGTCTTCTGTTCTTTCAACTTTTTCAACATTTTCAATTTTAATATCTTTATCCTCTGTAAGTATATTTTTAAGAAGTTCTTCTTTCAAATATATCTTTTCAAGTGTCAGATATTTTCCTGGAAGTGCTGTTATTTCCCCTGTAAGAATATATCCACTCATTATTCTTACTTGTTTTGGCATAAAAGAATTTCCTATAAATATAAGCTCTCCATCTTTATAACTTACTTCTACAGTTCTTATATGTTCTTTCAGCTTTTCTCCCTTTGTATCTGTAAATCTGCTCACATCATAAGTTCCTGTAAGTTCTTTACACATATTATCAATTTCTTCTTCTGATTTTGTGATTTTTTTCTTTGGAAATCTATAAATATATTTTCTTTTTTCCACATAATCAGGAAAAATTAAATTAGGAAAAGTTTTTCTCACTCCTGTTATTTTTATTTTTCCCTCTGCTCTGCTGTTAAAATCACAAACTATCTTTTGAACATCTCTATTGAAATTACTGCTGACATAAAGACAATTATTTCCACTAACTTTAGCATCTGTTCTTCCTCCCTGCTGAATCCCCTTCGCCCATGTAAACCCAAGTGAATTCATTATTTCTTTAAAATAACCTTTTACTGTTGCTTTGCCATCTATCTCATCAAAGGCATCAAAGCCACTGCCTCTGTAGAACACATCAAATATATAACCTGTTTTCTTGCTTTTTTCTAAAACTCTTATATCCACAGTATATCTTCCTAAATTTAAAATTTTACATTCTTTTTTATTATACCATAATATCCTCTCCTGCTCAATAAAATCAAAGTAATTTTAAAATATTTTTAAAATAAAAAATCAGGTAGTTTGACTTCTACCTGACTTTTTGGGATTAAAATTTTATTTTAAATTCTTGGTTATGCTAATTGTTTTTTAAGCCAGTCTTTTCCTTCAACAACTCTTGTTACAAGCATAGAAGCTATTGTATCTCCACTGGCATTAATCATTGTAGCAAATGGATCTACAAGATATCCTATTGTTGCAATTATTGGAAATGCTTCAGCTGGGAATCCATACATTGTAACTATAAACATTTCTCCTATAAGTCCTCCACCTGGAACACCTGACATTACAACTCCTCCTGCTATTGAAAGAAGAAGAGCACTTGCATAAGTTCCTACACCTTCAAAAGGCACTTGGAAAATTCCAAATAGGAATGATATTTTTAAGATTGAACTTAAAACTGTTCCATCCATATGAGCTGTTGCTCCTATTGGAAGAATAATTTCTCTGATATCTTTTGGAACACCGATTTTTTCACATGCTTCAAGGTTTACTGGAAGTGTTGCAATAGAACTTTGAGTAGCTACAGCTGTAACTGCTGGAGAAACTACATATTTTAATCTTCTTACACCTTCCATTCCTCCTGAAATCCAAGCATAAAGAGGAAATGCTGTAAACATATATACAAGACAAAGAGGATAATAAACTGCCATTGCTCTTGCATAAGAACCTAAAAGTTCTTTACCATGCTCACCAATAAGAGCTGCAAAATAAGCACCTAATCCAATTGGAGCATAATACATTAAAAGTCCAACTATTTTTAAGAATACTTCTGAAAGTGCATCAAGCCCTTTTGCTATTACTTTTCCTTTTTCACCAATCATATTTGTGCATATACCAAATACTATTGAAAATATAATTAAAGGTAACATATTTTTTCTTGAAATAAGTTCAGGGAAATCTGTAACAGTTATAGCTGATACAATTTGATCTCCTGTTTGGAAAGGTTTAAGTGCTTCAGCAGCTGGCATTGCAAGTGAAACTCCTTCAGCTGGTGGGAATACTTTAACTGTTATAAATACATAAACAGCTGCAACCATTCCTGTTCCCACAAATGTTATAAGCATAGTTTTTAAAATTTTTCCAAGTCTGTTCATATCACTCATTCCTGCTATTGAACTACTGATTGTTACAAAAACAAGAGGAACTACTACCATGAACATACCATTTATAAACAAATCTCCAAAAGGCTTAAACATTGTAGCCTTTTCTCCCATTTGAATACCTACAATACTTCCTATAAATATTGCTCCAAGAAGTATGATTGAAAACTTATAAGCTTCCCATATACTTTGTTTTTTACTTTCTCCCATTTTTTTCCTCCCAAAAGTTATTTTATTTTATATATATTAAGAAAGTTTTGATAATACAACTGTAAGATCAAGAGTTTTAGTTCCATCTTCAAGAATAAAGCATGGAATTCCTATTCCTCCAGCAGCTCTTATTCCTGCATACATATCACTTGTCTCACGAACAGAAAGATATTTTTTTAATGAATCTAAACTTTCTGATAAATTTTCAAAATTTACTTCTACATTTTTTTCTTTTAAAACTTCAAGTGCATTTCTTGTGTCTTCACATAAGTGACTTCCGATTACTGTTAATTTCATATTTCTTCCTCCTAAATTTTTATTGTTTTCACTATAATATAAAGCAATTTTTATGCCACTAATAAAAATTTTTTTCTTATTATTTTCACACACTTTTTTTATATTTTTTTTATAATGAAACAAATAAAATAAAAAAATGGCAGAATAAATCAACCCTATTCTGCCATATAACCCATTTATTTTATATTTTTCAAAAACTCTTCTCCCTGTTCTGAGATAATATTTCCTTTTCTTCCCTTGAAAACTTTAATAAAATCTATTTTTTCAAGATTTTTTAAAATTCCTCTTATCTCTTGTTCAGATAAATCAATGCCGTTTTTTTCACATATTTTACATAAATTTTTTCTTCCACTGCTCATTCCAGATTTTTGATTTTCTTTTATCTTTTTTAAAATAAAAATATATTCTTTATATCTATGTCCTGCTATTTCTTTCAATATATTTTCATCACTGATTTCTTCTTTTTCTTCTATTTTATGTTCAAGATAATATTCTTTTACTGCTAAAGGCATATCTTCAAAATCAATATATTCTTCTCCCATGAAATTAAAGAACTCTACATAGTTTTTAAGTTCTCTTATATTCCCTTCCCAATTATACATTTTAAAAGCTTCTTTTGCCTTGGAAGTGAATTTAAAGTCTGCACCTATTTCATTTTTAAATCTTTCTAAAAGAAGATATATATCATCTTCTCTTTCTCTTAAAGGAGGAATCATTATAGGAAGAGTGTTTATTCTGTAATATAAATCTTTTCTAAATTTATTTTCTTTTATAAGTTTTCTTAACTCTTCATTTGTGGCAGCTATAATCCTTACATCTATGTTTATAACCTTATCTCCACCTATTCTCATTATCTCTTTTTCCTGAATCACTCTTAAAAGTTTTATCTGAAGAGCTGGGCTCATTCCCTCAATTTCATCAAGAAAAAGTGTTCCCATATGAGCAAATTCAAACAGTCCTATCTTTCCCCCTCTTTTTGCTCCTGTAAATGCTCCCTCTTCATAACCAAAAAGCTCACTTTCCAAAAGGTTTTCAGGAATTGCTGCACAATTTACTGCAACGAAAGGATAATCTTTTCTGTCAGAATAATTATGAACTGCGTGAGCAAAAAGTTCTTTTCCTGTTCCACTCTCTCCTGTAATAAGAACTGCTGAATTAGTTTTTGCCATTTTCTTAGCAATTTCTTTTATCCTTTTTATAGCTCCTGATTCTCCAAGAATATCATCAAAAGTATATTTTGCCTTGTGCCCTTTATTAAGAAGCTGCCTTCTAAGTTCATGCTGCTTTTGTTCTTCTTCTTTAAATCTTTGAAGAACTGCAAAAGCTCCCATATAATTTTCTGCTTTTATAACTGGAGTGATATTAAGATTCACATACTCCCCATTTACTTGAACAAGCCTTGATCTTATCTCTTTTCCTGTTTCACGAACTTCGCTGAAAGGAACACACGAAAGAATATCACAAGCACTGTTTCCTATAAGATTTATACTTTTTTTATTTAAAATTTTCTCTGCACTTTCATTGCACGAACAGATAAAATTATCTTTATCAACACCTATTATAGCAATATCAAGTATTCCCATAAGAATTCCAAGCTGACTTTCTGACTGTGTTGCCTTTTCAAGAATCTTACTTAAACTGTAGTCATTTGTTGCAACACTATCAAGATATTCTTTTATTTTTTTATAATAAAGAATATGTTCAAATTCAAGTTTTAAAGCAATTTCAATTATAGTATTTGCATCTAATATTCTATGTCCTATATCAATAATCTCTCTTCCTTGTGCTTCTTCTGGAAGTAACTTTGTTTCTGCAGGGGTTATTATAAGAGAATTTTCAGGAAATTTTTCCATATCTGGATAAGCAGGAATAAATTCTATATTATTTACTCCTAGATGATACATCATAGCAATAGCTTCCATACACATTTTCTGTGTTACATTAAAGAAAATTGCTTTTGTTCCCTTAGGAAAATTTTTCAAGAAATTTTTTCTTTCTTTAGTTATTGTATAGTCAACTATAACTATATTTTTATTTTTTAAAAATTTTTCATCAAGATACTCATTAGCACTGCTTGAAATAACATAAAGATCTGATTTTTTTAGATTATCTACAGTATTATCTTCAAGACTATGTATACTTGTTTCCACTAGATCTCCGAAAATCATATCAATCTGATCTTTCATAGAGTTTCTTATTTCTTTTGCTCTTGTTATTACAGCTACCTGTTTTTTCATATTCTCTCACCTATGCAAAATAAATTTTATATCATAATTGTAACTTATATTTAAAAAACTGTAAAATAAAAAACTGCCAATATAAATGAGGTTGCTGCATTTTCTAATTTATAAAAAATAAAATTTTATTTTTATAGATTTACAACAGCTCCATAATATAAGCAGTTTTTTATTTTTATTTTATTTTATTTTCAAAAATTTCAACTATTGTTTTTTCTGTTCCTGTCATTCCTGGAGAGGCTATAAGTCCCATATTTCTCATAGTTTCTTCAGGTGTATTACCATTTATTCCATGAACATTATAAATATATACACCATTCATGGCAAATTCTGCTGAACGAAAAGCTGTATCAGTTGCAGCAATTCCTTTCATTGTACACCCTTGATTTCCTCCGTCACAAATCATTCCAGTTATACTTGAAGCCATGTTATTTATTGTATGAGACATTTCCTCATAAGAACCATTTCTCATAAAAACAATAGCACATGCCATTCCTGTTCCTGCTGCTATTCCACAACCACAGAAAGCAGATAAACGCCCTGAATATTCTTTTATATACATACAAACAAGATAACTTAAAGCTGCCCCTCTTAAAAGTATTTCTTCAGAAAGATTTTTTACTTTCTGTTCTGCAAGTAAAGGCATAACAGCTATTATTCCATGAGCACCAGAACCTGTTATGCTCATTGCTGGCTTATCAAGTCCTATTACCCTCGCTTCAATAGCTCCATTACATAAAAGCTGAGCTGTTTTTAAAACATCATCTGAAAATATTTTTTCTCCATTCATTTTAAAAAGCTGATGTATAAAAGTTGATTTTGAGCTTTTAAGCCCTTCGTTAAAAAGCTCCATATTAACTTCAAAGGCTTTTTTTATAAATTTTATCTCTTCTATATCTACATTTTTTGCATAATCAATAATCTCTTTTAAAGTATATTTATGGATAAGAGGAATTTCTTCTCCTTCATTTTCTTTTTTCTCATCTGCTTTTTCAAAAACTGTTTTTCCATTAAGAGATATTTTTACAATATTTGTATGAGTATCTTTAATAGTTACCACACAAATATCTGTTTCTGTTTTAACTGTAGCTTCTATAAATATATCTGAACTTATTCCAGAAAGTTTAACCTTTACCCTTCCTTCTTTTACAAGCTTTTCAGCTTTTTTATTATCTTCTTCTGTTACATCTGCAAGAGACTCAAGACCTTTTTCAGGATTTCCTGCTATTACTCCAAGAGCTGCTGCAAAAATATTTCCTACTTCATCTGAATTAGGAATTCCACATGTAAAAGCATTTTTATACATTCCTGAATTCATTTCAACAGAAACTTCTTCTACATTTCCTTTTGTAAAACTTACAGCTTTTGACGCTGCAAAAGCTATTGCTCCTGGCTCTGTTACTCCAAGAGCAGGCTTCATGTCATTAAAAATTAATTCTGTTAACTTTTCCATAAAATCTCCTTAAAATTTCTCTTTTGTCTCTGCATTTATAAATATTATTTTTTAATATTTCTTACAGCTTTTTCTATTCTTTCCATAGCATCTTCAACCATATATCTTGGACATGCTATGTTTAATCTTGCAAAACCTGTTCCATTTGCTCCAAATCCTGCTCCGTCATTCATTGCAACTTTTGCATCTTTTAAAAGCATATCTGTAATTTCAGCTGGAGTAAGATTAAGACCGTTGAAATCAAGCCACATTAAATAAGTTCCTTCAGGTTTAAATGTTTTTATTTCAGGAATTCTTTCTTTTATAAAATCAACAACATACTGTGCATTTCCATCTAAATGTTCAAGAAGTTCTGAAAGCCATTCTTCTCCATGTTTATATGCTGCTTCAAATCCTACAAGACTGAATGGATTATTTCTTTTTATATCCATTTCTCCCAATTCTGTATCAAAAGCTTTCCATTCCTCTTCTCTTGGGAATGTTGCAAATGATGCCTGAAGTCCTGCTATATTAAATGTTTTTGTAGGAGAAAAACAAGTTATTGTTATATCTTCTATTTCTTTGCTAATTGAAGCTATAGGTGTATGAGTATGTCCTGGAAGAACAAGGTCTCTCCAGATTTCATCTGCAAGAATTCTTACATTATATTTTAAACAAAGTTCTCCTACTTTTTCAAGTTCTTCTTTCTTCCATACTCTTCCTACAGGATTATGAGGGCTACAAAGAATGAAAAGAGTTACTTTTTCATCTGAAAGTTTTCTTTCTAAATCTTCAAAATCCATTGTATAATATCCATTTTCATCTTTTACAAGTTCATTTGTAACAAGAGTTCTCTTTCCATTTTTTACTGACTCTGCAAAAGGTGGATAAACAGGTGTCTGAATTAATACCTTTTCATCTTCTTTAGTAAGAGATTTTACAAGCATATTCATGCTTGGAACAACTCCTGGACTATGAATAAGTGTTTTAGGATTTATTTTATATCCAAATCTTTTTTCAAGCCATTGTGCTGCTGTTTCATAGTATGAATCAGGTCTGTATACATAACCAAATATAGCCTGATCAGCCTTTTCTTTTATTGCTTCAACAACTTCAGGAACTGTTTTTATATCCATGTCTGCAATCCACATTGGAAGAAGATCATCTGAACCAAATTTTTTACCCATTTCCTCCCATTTTGCTGCATGATTTTTACTTCTGTCAACTTTCTCATTAAAATTAAATTTCATTTTATGCTCTCCTTAATATATTTTCTTTATATTAATATATTAAGCAAATTTTATGCCACTATTTTGATTTTTAATTTTTTATCTTTTCTGCTGCTTTTTTACATTTTTTTCACTATCAGAACTTATCTTATTTTTTATTAGGTTAAATTGGTTAAATATTCTTTCTTTTTATCCTATTTTATTATATCATAAAATTAAAAATAAAAAGACAGATATACTGTCTTAATTTTTTCACAAAACATATATCTGTCTTAAAATATTTTTATTTATTTAAATATCCTTTTAAAGTACTTATAACCATATCAACAGCAACTTTATTTTCTCCACCTCTTGGTATAATTATATCTGCATAACGCTTACTAGGTTCACAGAACTCAAGATACATAGGTTTTACTGTTGCAAGATACTGGTCTCTTACAGATTCAAGGCTTCTTCCTCTTTCATTCATATCTCTTTCTATTCTTCTTAATATCATTTCATCTGCATCTGTATCAACGAAAATTTTCATATCAAAAAGTTCTCTTATTTCAGGAACTGCAAATATTAATATTCCCTCAACTATTATTATCTTTGAAGGATTTATTTTCACTGTTCCCTCTTTTCTTGAATGAGTTGTAAAATCATAAATAGGTCTTTCTATTGATTCTCCATTTTTTAATGACTCTAAATGTTTTCTAAGAAGTTCAAATTCTATTGAATCAGGATGGTCAAAGTTCACCTTCGCTTTTTCTTCCATAGTCATATTTATAAGCTCTCTGTAATAAGCATCTTGTTCCACCAAAGCTGCGTCTTCTGCTTTAAAAGCTTTTACCAGATTATTGGCAACAGTTGTTTTTCCACTTCCACTTCCTCCTGCCACTCCTACTAAAATGCAGTTTTTCATATTTTTCCTCCTGTTTCAATACTAACCGTTAAATTTTTTTATATATAATTTTTTCTAAAAACAATTAAGTCATAAATATCCTGACTTATATAAGGACTTGGTATTTTTTCTATTGTCTTTTCCCATAATGTTTTTAATTCTTCATAGTCCATAAGCTGAATCTTAGCTTTTGCTTTATCTTTATAGAGAATATCATCTCCTGTTTTCTCAATTCCATTTATAATACTTGTTTTAAAGTTCTGAAAATTTTCTTCTGTAATTTCTGTTCTCATAAAATAAAGTCCTAGAAATTCTTTTGTAAAAGTATATTCAAGATAAATTACTTTTCTTAAAACACTGCTTATATAATTTATTGATAAAAAGTCAGCAAATGCTCCACTAGAAGTTATAAAAGGAATAAAGACATCTTCAAAATGATAACTTTGCACAGATTTTTTAAATATAGAAAAATTTCTGAAAAAACTGCTTTTTCCAGCATCTTTCTTCATAAAATTAAGGTCTGCCTGATAAGTAGTTCCTATATGTGGGAAAAGAAAACTTACTAAATCTTTTGAATGGCAAAAATTAACTACATTATTTTCAAATACTTTATTCTCATTTAAAATTTTAATAAATCCAACTGCCTCATAAAGAAGTTCCGTAAGATTATCTATTTGAAACAGTTTATCTATAATTTCTTCATTAAGAAGAAGTTCTCTTCTTCTTTCAAGAGAAAGTTTATTTAATATTTCTTTAAAATTTGTCTGCTTTGAAAGAGCTTCCACAAACACATCATCTATTTGAAAATAAAAAGTTGAATATTTGTCAATAAGAACTGTTCTGTTATCTTTTATTACCTTATATTTTTTCAATTCCTTTAAAAAGAATTCTAAATAAGATTCTTTAAAATCTTTAAAAATTTCTTTTTCTTCTTCTGTCATATGACATGAATCAAGAATTTTTTCATAATCTATAAAATCTTCCACTCCAATAATACCATCACGGTTTATTCCCACTGCATTCCATGTACATACTCTTGGAACTTTTTTATATTTTTTATAGAGCATAACAGCAGCAAACTGTGCTATTCCCCCTCCTAAAGAGTGCCCTGTAATACTTATATTTTCAAAGAGAATTCCTTTTGAGAGAAGGTCTTCAAAAACTTCAAGTCCTTCCCAAAACTGAAGAGGCTTTTTCCCCATTCCTATACGAAGATCTGTTTCTATAAAATCTCTGTATGCTTCTTCAAAAGGATATGTTTCACTTCCTCTATAGGATATTACATATTCGTCCCCCTTATTGAATACAATTGCAAAAAAACTAGACTTTGATTTTCCATTTCCTCCTGAACCTGTTCTGTTGTCTATATCATAAATTTTCCAGCTTTCAAGTTCATTCATAAAATATTCTGTACATCTGCCATAGGCATCATCTCTGAAAAGATTTGCATTAGTTGATATGCTTCTTCCAAAATCAATTCCTTCCAGTGAATTTATAAGAAACTGTCCCTTAACCTCATCTGTAAGGTTATAGTATGAAAGAATACTGAAAAGCAAATATTCTTTTGAAGTCTGCATAATTATCACCTGCTTTTAAATGTCTCTTGTATATCCATAATGTGTTAAAATTTCTTCCTCTTTAGCTCTCATAACTTTTTTCTCTTCCTCTTCCATATGATCATAACCAAGAAGGTGAAGAAGTCCGTGAGTAAGCACATAGTAAAATTCTCTTTTAAAAGAGTGATTATAGTCTTTTCTCTGTTCATTAACTCTTTCAAGAGATATAATTATATCTCCTAAAGTATCAAATATTCCTGTATCTCCTTCATCATTGTCATGATATGCAAAAGAGATAACATCTGTAGGCATATCCTTTCCTCTGAAGTCTCTGTTTACAGTCTGTATTTCATCATTTCCTGTAAGAAGAACTGATATATATACTTCTTTATCACTTGAATATTCTCTGTTTAATACCTCTGTCACATATTTTTCAACTTCTTCAAAATTTATTTCATTCTCATATGTGTCAATATTTATTCCTAAATCTAAATTAATTTTCAATTTTCTCTCCTTTACAATCCAAAAATTTTTATTTTTGTCCTGGATATTTTATTCTCACATGGTGAATCCCCATAAGAGTTTTTGTAAATACTTTTATTATAGTTTCTATTTCCTTAAATGTAAGGTCTGCATCTGAAAGCTGTCCATCTCCCATTTTTCCTGCAATAATTTTTCTTATCATCGCTTCTATAGTTATAGGAGTTTTTTCATCTAAGCTTCTTACTGCTGCTTCTATTGAGTCAGCAAGCATGATAATTGCTGATTCTTTTGTCTTTGGCTTAGGCCCTGAATATCTAAAATCTTCCTCTTGAACATTTTCATCAAGCTGTTTTGCTTTATTATAGAAATATGCAAGAAGAGTTGTTCCCTGATGTTCATACATTATATCTCTTATTTCTTTTGGAATCTGATATTCTTTTCCAAGCTCTGCTCCCTCTTTTGTATGGGCAGCAATTATAAGAGCACTTAAAAATGGAGATATTGCATTATGAGGATTTACTCCTCCTTCCTGATTTTCAACATAGAACTTAGGTCTTTTCATCTTTCCTATGTCATGGTAATATGATGCTACTCTTGTAAATATTGAATCTGCCCCTATGGCATCTGCTGCAGCTTCAGAAAGTGTAGCAACCATCATTGAGTGATAAAAAGTTCCTGGTGTCTTAACTGAAAGATCACGAAGCAGAGGATGAGATAAGTCTCCAAGTTCAAGAAGTTTAAATCTTGTAAGTATATTAAATGTTCTTTCAAAATAAGGAACAAGAGCTATACTTACCATTCCTGAAAGTATTCCGGCTATAATAATCTGTCCTGCTTTCATTACAACTGAAACATTCATTGTATCTATAAAGTAACTTAATATAAAAAATAGTATAAACTTAACTATTGACAGCTGAACACCTAAGTTTATAAGCTGTGATCTTGTTTTTATATCTTTTAAAAGAATTGTTCCTAAAACAACTGCAAAAAGATATATAAAGAAATATATAAGATTATAATCTAATATAGGCATTAAAAATCCAAGAGAAATAAGTGTCATTGTAAAAGCAAATTTTGGATTTACTAAAATACCAAGCATAAAAAATACTACTTCAAAAGGAACTATGAACATATATTCATTACTTAAAAATCTAAGAATGAAAAAAGCACCTGTTATAAGAATCAAAACAGCTCTGTAAGTATTTTTCTTAAGAATCTCTTTTTTAAAAGTTCTGTAAAGTGTTTGATAAGATATAAAAGAGATTATAAAAAGATACATAATATTCATTACAAGTCTTGTTACACTTTCCCCATAAGAATAAATTCCAACAGCACTTAAAAGTTCAAGTTTTTTATCACTTAAAACTTCTCCTTTTTTAGCAACAACACTTCCTGCATGAACTTCAACTATTTGTTCTCCTATTTTGGAAGTCTTTTTCTCTATCTCCTCTTTAGTTTTTTCTTTATCAAAAATATAATTTGGAACAATAAAAGTATGAAGCACTTTTTGTTCAAGAGGGGTAAGCTTTTCTATCTTTTCTCTTTCCTCATCTTTTATTGTTATAATTCCATCTTCTTTTACAACTTTACTTTCATATATTTCACTAAGAAGCTTTAAAAGAGAATCTCTCTGAGCTGTAATTTTTCTTGTGCTCAGCTTAGAAATTTCTTTTACAAGATTTTTATTTATATCTTTTTCAAGATTTTCTTCTATTATCTTATAATTGAAATCTATTTTTGTCCCTTTTTTAAGAGCAATAATCTGATCGTAGAAGTTTTTCATTCCATTGTAATGAGAAACTTCAACTTCAGGAACATGAATATACTCTTTTTTTGAAGTAAGAATAAGTTCTTCTATTATTGCTTCTCTTTTTGCCACATCGTTATATTTTATTGTCTGTGGTGCATAGATATCCTCTTTTACTATACTTCCTTTCTTATAACTATTGTGGTTAAAGAAAAGATGAAACTTGGCACTGAAAGATAAAACAGCCATAATAAGAAGAATATATACTACTTTCTCCTTGAGGTTATATGACTCTGAATAAACCTGAACATCATCTTTATTTTCTTTCTCAAGTTTAAAGACAAATTTAAAACCGAAAAGCTTGAATTTTTTCATAATTCCTCCGTAGTTTTTTAGCCTGTAATTTCACTCTGATCTATCCTTTGAATATTCTTTGTAGGAATACTATCAAGGAAATATTTCCCATATCTTTTTGTCACTATTCTATTATCTAGAATTGTTATAATTCCTCTGTCTTCTTTACTTCTTATAAGACGCCCTATTCCTTGTTTAAATTTAATAACAGATTCTGGAATCTGATATTCTATAAAAGGATTTTTTCCCTGAAGCTCATATGTCTCAATTATAGCTTCTGTAACAGGATCACTTGGAACTTTAAAAGGAAGTTTTACTATTATAACAGAAACAAGTTTTTCTCCTTTTACATCTACTCCCTCCCAGAAAGAGTCTGTTCCAAATAATACAGGAGAATCGCTGTTCTTAAACATTTCTACTAACTTTGTTCTTGGATACATTCCCTGAATAAAAAAATTAATCCCATTTTCTTCAAGTTCTTCCCTTAACATATAATACATATAATTTAAAGATTTATAAGATGTAAAAAGAACAAAAGTTCTTCCCTTTGTTTTTAAAATCATCTTTTTTAAAAGAGGTTCAATCTCATCTAAAAAGTTTCTATCATTTGGATCTGGAAGTCCACTCGGAATATAAACTTTCATTTGTCTGTCATAATCAAAAGGAGAGGCAATTATCTTATCATATGTTTCCTCTTCAAGTCCGATTGATTTTTTAAAATAGTCAAAATTATTTTCAACTGCTATGGTAGCTGATGTAAATATAAGCTGCTTTAAATTTGAATAAAGATTTTCACTTAATTCTCCATCTATATTTAAAGGAGTGGCAACAAGTTTTGAGTTACTCTTTTTATTATTTACTTCAACCCAATAAATAAATTCTTCATCATCAAGATTATTTATAAATTTGAAATTTTCAAAAAATGTTTCAAGTCTTTCTATATATTTACTAAAATCATTAATAATTCCATCATTATCTTCAGTATCTTTCAAAGATGTTATAATTTTTCTTGCAGTACGAAGATAGGTATTAAATTCCAGTATGAAATTTTCTTTTACATCATTAAGCATACTGTAAAAAGATGAAGCCATAATTTCATCTTTTTTTATTCTGAAACTTATGCTTCCAACCTGTCCTTTTGAAAAAATCTCAATAAGTCTGTCAAAATAATCCCGTCCTGCTTTAAAAAGATTATTATGATTTATTCTTACATCATTTTCCAATAATTTTTCTACAACTTCCTTATCTTCATAATTTCTTTTTTTCAAATATTGAAGAAGTATTTCAAGCTGTCCTTTATGTTTCTTATTATTAGAAACATTATGAATCTGATTCATCGCTTTTGTAAAACCATATTTTGAAACTTCATAAGAAAAATAGTCTCTTGCTACTTTCTGAATATTATGGGCTTCATCAAAAACAACTAATCCATATTCAGGAAGAATAGAATAATCTGTATTAAATCCTATCTCTTTTCTTATTGCAAGATCCGAGAAAAAAATATGATGATTAGCAATTAAAATATCTGCTTTTTTCTTTTCTTCTCTTGATTTTAAAAAGAAACATTCGCTTTTATAAGGGCATCTTGAACCTGCACATATATCTGTCTCACTTTGGAAATATTCCCAAACTGTATAATCAACTTCAAAATAAAGTTCAGATTTATCCCCTATTCTTGTTTCTTTTCCCCAGTTTATAAGTGCCTCAAACTGCTTTTTCTGATCTTGTGAAAATTCTTCTAAATCTGCAGGTTTCATTGAAAGAAGATTAGCATGTTTTCTGTTACATAAAAAATTCCCTCTTCCTTTAACTAAAAGATATTTAAAATCTTTCTGCATTATTTTTTTTACAATAGGAATGTCTTTATTTAAAAGCTGCTCCTGTAAATTTATTGTATTTGTTGATATAATAACCTTTTTTCCATTTTCAACAGCCCATTGAATACTTGGAATAAGGTATGCAAGAGTTTTTCCTGTTCCTGTTCCTGCTTCCACAACAACTTTTTTTTCATCGTTAAGACCTTTTTCAATATGCTCAGCCATATGAAGCTGTTCATCTCTATATTCAAATTCCTTAAAGCACTGAGAGAGAAGTCCATTTCTTTCAAAATAAGGTTTTATATCTATTTTTTTATTTTCATCAAAATATGCTTCTGTAATAACATAAACATTTTCAGCACTATTATCTATAATATATGACCCTCCGTCCATTCTGTCTGCGAAAATTGATGCTATTTCTACATCTGCATCAGAAGGATAAAGATATCCTGAAGGATGATTATGTATAATAATTTCATTTTTTTTCATTCTTTTTAAAATAGCAGGAACACTGTATCTGTTTCCTTTAGCAAGGACTTCAACATCTGCTACTATTTTATTTTCATCAAGGATTCCACGAAAGAATACTTCGTTTCCACCAGACTCTTCAATCTCAAAGGCCATTTTTTCTCTGGCTTCAAGAGATATTTTTTCTTCTATATTCATAAGAAATCCTCTCTAAATAAAATTTCAAAACTTATTCAGCCTATATGATAACCTTTTTTTAAAAAAATAGATACTCTTTTTTATTTTTTCCTTTTACATTTCAGCTTTTTATGATATAATATCTTTGGTCCATTGTTTTAGATATGTGTCTCTCTTTTAGATCTTACCTGTTAAATTTTAAGACCATGATAAAATAAGTTACCAAAAAACATTATTATTTTATTTATAATTATTTAGGAGGTTTTTAATTTGGCAAACTCAAAATCAGCTAAAAAGAGAGTATTAATCAACGAGAGAAACAGAGTGAGAAATCAAGCAGTAAAAACTAGAGTTAAAACTATGACTAAAAAAGTTTTAGCAGCTGTTGAAACTGCTGATGTTGAAGCAGCTAAGGCAGCTTTAACTGTAGCTTACAAAGAATTTGACAAAGCAGTTACTAAAGGTGTATTAAAGAAAAATACAGCTTCTAGAAAAAAAGCTAGATTAGCAGCTAAAGTTAACGCTTTATAATTCTTGTTGACTAACAACCAAAACAAAGAAATGCCGAATATCTTTTGATATTCGGCTTTTTTCTTTTTTTCATTATTAATAGATATAAAAAAATTCCTACATTAAAAACATTTTGTCATTAATGCAGGAATACATAATAATTTATAAATTTAATAAAAGCTGTATAAGTGATGCAATTATTATTCCAAGTATAAAGAAAAGAGTAAGACTTCTGTAATTTTTCAAACAGTAATTTATAACTTTTGTAAATCCAAGTGCACCCATTCCCATTCCAACAGCAAGATACATCATAGGAACTATCTGAAAATTATTAATATATGAAAGAATATTTTGATATTCTCCTAATATTAAAAGAAGAAATGAACCAGAAATTCCAGGAATAATCATAGCTCCTATAGCTATAAATCCACAAAAAGCCAATTTTATATAATAAGAAAAAGAAAAAACTGTTCTCACATTTTCAAATTCCTGAGGCCCTCCTGAAACTTTAATTGCTGCATAAGTAAAAAGCATTATAGATATAAAACCTAAAATAAAAGAAATAATATTCTTTTTATCTCTGTAATTTTCCCCCTTCACTATAAGTGGAATTGAAGGAAGAATAAGAATAACAAAAGCTATTTTTGTCTGCACAGGATAATGAGCAAAAAGATATTCTATTACTCTTGCAAAAATTAATATTCCTGCTCCTGCTCCTATACCTATCTGAATAAGAAATTTTGCATATTCTTTCTTTTTCTCTCTTGATGCTGTTAAAAAACAAGCAACTGCTTCCATAAGATAATCATATATTCCAAAAACAACTGCCAAAGTTCCTCCTGAGACACCTGGAATAATATTGGCAACTCCTATTCCTACACCTTTAAGTATATTTTTAAACATTTTTTAAAGCCTCCTGTTACTTTTGTACTACAAATCGTATTTTATCATATAAAAGTTAAAAAAAGAATAAAAAATAAAATATTTATAATGCTTTAAAGCAGTACATAAACTACAAAAAATATATTTTTACAAATTCTTTATTAAAAAAATAAAGAATTTGTAGTAATAAATTTTTTCAAATGATATACTATATACATAAAATTAATTAAATATTTATGGAGGTTGTAAAATGGAAAAGAAAAAAGTATTATTTTTTGACATAAAATCATATGACAAAGAATTTTTTAATAAATATGGAAAAGATTATAATATAGAAATGAAATTTCTAAAAGGAAAACTTACTGAGGAGACTGCACCTCTTACAAAGGGATATGAAATTGTTTGTGCTTTTGCAAATGATACAATAGATAAAAAAGTTATTGATATTATGGCTGAAAATGGAGTTAAACTTCTTGCAATGAGATGTGCAGGATACAACAATATCTCTTTTAAAGATATCAAAGGAAGATTTCAAGTTGTAAGAGTTCCTGCCTATTCTCCTTACTCAATAGCAGAATATACTATGGGAATGATTCTTTCTCTGAGCAGAAAAATTCATAAAGCATATGTTCGTACAAGAGAAGGAAATTTTTCTATAAATGGTCTTATGGGATATGATCTGCATGAAAAAACTGTAGGTATTATAGGTGCAGGAAAAATAGCTCAAATTCTTATAAAAATATTAAAAGGTTTTGGAACAAAAGTTATTGCCTATGATCCTTACCCAAATTATGAAAAAGCAAAAGAGCTTGGCTTTGAATTTGTTGATCTTGATACTTTATACAGAGAATCAGATATTATTTCTTTAAACTGTCCTCTTACTAAAGAAACTCAATATATGATAAATAGAGAATCAATGGCAAAAATGAAAGATGGAGTTATGATTGTTAATACAGGAAGAGGACTTTTAATAGATTCAGTTGATCTTGTAGAAGCCTTAAAAGATAAAAAAATAGGAGCTGCTGCTCTTGATGTTTATGAAGAAGAAGCAAATTATTTCTTTGAAGATAAATCTGATGAGGTGATTGAAGATGATATTTTAGGAAGACTTCTTTCTTTCCATAATGTTCTTATCACTTCTCATCAGGCTTACTTTACAAAAGAAGCTATTGAAGCAATAACAATTACTACATTAAATAATATAAGAGATTTTATTGAAGGAAAACCTCTTGTAAATGAAGTTAAATATATATGCGATAAAAATGATGAAAACTGCCGTGTAGTAGGATAACCAAAAATTTACTTTATAATAAAAAATGTGGGCTGTTGTATTTTATAAATTATAAAATGCAACAGCCCTCTATTATAATTTTTTATTTATGAAAAATATTTAACATTGTAAGTAAAGCTTTTTTAAAATGGAATTTTTTTTCATTTTCTCCATTAAGATATTTAATTGTAAATCCTGTATATCCATATATTGCTGAAATTACAGGGTTAATTAAATTTAAGAAACAATATGGAACATATATCCAAGGAGCTATTCCAAGAGCTGCAATCATGTAAGCACCACAACTGTTCCATGGGAAAAGTGGAGATGATAGTGTTCCTGAATCTTCTAAAACTCTTGAAAGAGTTACTGGATGAAGATTTCTTTTTGCATAAGCATCTTTAAATATTCTTCCTGTAATAACTATTGAAAGATATTGTTCTGCAGCTAAAGCATTTGAAGCAATAGCTGTAAATATTGTTGCAAGAATAAGACTTCCTGTTGATTTTGCAAGGCTTAAAATCTTATTTGCTATAGCATTAAGCATTCCAGCTCTCTCCATAACTCCTCCAAGAAAAAGAGCACATATTATAAGAGATACTGTCCACATCATGCTGTTCATTCCTCCTCTTGTAAGAAGTTCATCTACAACAGCATTTCCTGATTGTGACACATAACCTTTTTGAAGAGCAGTTATAAAATCAGAAAGAGATGTTTTTTGGAATACCATAGCTGCAATTCCACCTATTAAACTTCCACAGAAAAGACCTGGAATAGCAGGAACTTTTTTAACAACAAGTGTTATTGTTATAACAGGAACTATAAATAATAAAGGACTTATATAAAACTGATTCTGTAATGTTCCTAATATTGAATTAAGTGTTGCTGTATCTATATCAGAACCTGCATATCTGCTTCCTATTATACAGAAAAGGATAAGTGTTATTATAAAACTTGGTATAGTTGTGGCAAGCATTGCTTTTATATGTTCAAACAGATTTGATCCTGCCATAGCTGGTGCAAGATTTGTTGTATCTGAAAGAGGAGAAAGTTTATCTCCCATATATGCCCCAGAAATTATTGCTCCTGCTGTTATTTGAGGAGGAATTCCAAGTCCTGTTCCAACTCCCATAAGAGCAATTCCTACAGTTGCTGCTGTACTCCATGAACTTCCTGTTGCAAGAGCAACTATAAGAGCAAGAATAAGAGCTGCTGGAAGAAATATTCCTGGAGAAATTATTTTTAATCCATAAAAAATCATTGTAGGAACTACACCAGAAATAATCCAGCTTCCTACAACCATTCCAATTATAAGAAGAATTATAGCTGCTTCCATTGATGACTTAATTGTATTTAAAATTCCTTCAAGTATATAGTCCCATTTATATTTTAATGAAAACATTGCAACACAAGCTGCAAGCATTCCTGAAATCATAATAGGAATATGTGGATCTGCATTGGTGTACCTTATGGTGTATGTAAGAGAACATACCAAAAATACTAATGGTATAAATGCGTGTATAAATTTTGTTTCTCTGACATTTTCTGTTTTTTGTTTCATAAGATACCTCCTTAATCTCTAGAATATTAATTCAATGAATTAAATCCTAAATATCACCCCTTGATTTTTTGATTTTATTTTAATTTTTTTATAAACAATTTTTTTAATGAAATAAAAAACACCATGACAGTGCATGGTGTTATACAGACTAAATCTATGTAAGACCCCATAGCCCCCCGAAAATGTGTGACGAGGTTAGCATGAACATAAAACCTTTGTTCATAAAGTGGGTCCCCCGCTTTTTTATTAAGATAATAGTGAAATTATATAATAAAACTAAGCGATTTGTATTCGTTGTTTCTTAGGCTATTATAGTATAAAAAAAAATAAGTCAATAATAAATTTTTTTTGAATTATTTTTTTGATTTCATATTTTTTATAACAATAAAAAAAAACAGAGACTAAAACTAAGTCTCTGTGAAAAAAATTTTTTATTTTTATATTTTTTATTTCCTATACAAGAGGACCTAATTTTTTTCCTCCAAGAAGATGGAAATGAATATGAAATACTTCTTGTCCTCCATACTCATTACAGTTTGCAATTACTCTGTATCCCTCTTCTGCTATTCCCAAATCAGCAGCAATTTTTCCTATGGCAAGATAAACTTCACCAATAAGTTCCTTGTCTTCTTCTTTTATATCATTTACTGTTGCTATTTCTTTTTTGGGAACAACAAGAATATGTACAGGTGCCTGAGGATTTATATCCTTAAAAGCTATAACCTTATCATTTTCAAAAACTATAGCAGCAGGTATTTCTCTATTGATTATTTTTGTAAAAATAGATGCCATAATTAAATACCTCCAGTTTTATTTTTTATTATTAGTCTTCAAGCATAGCTATTCTTTCTGCATGTCTTCCACCTTGGAACTCAGCAGTTAAGAACTCATCTACGATTTCAAGAGCAAGTACATCTCCTATCATTCTTGCACCCATTGCAAGAACATTGGCATTATTGTGTTCTTTAGTAAGTCTTGCCATTGTTGTATTCATACAAAGAGCAGCTCTTACACCTTTAACTTTATTTGCAGCAATAGAAATTCCTATTCCTGTTCCACAGATAATAACTCCTAAGTCAGCTTCTTTGTTTACAACAGCGTGTCCAACTGCTTTTCCATAAACAGGATAGTTTACAGATTCAGTTGAATGACATCCTAAATCTAAAACTTCATGCCCTTTTTCTATAAGATGCTTTTTTACTTTTTCTTTTAATTCGTAACCACCGTGGTCACAACCTAAAGCTATTTTCATTACTATTTACCCCTTTTTTAGAATAATTTATCAAAATATTAGACCTTGTTGCATTAAAAAATAATAAAAAAATTTTCTCCAGCAAAGCAAGTTTCTTTTGGTTAATTTTCTTTACTTACTCAAAGAAAATTAACAGAAATTAAAATCCTTGAAATAATGGTTCTCCAGCTTCTATTTCTTTTTCAGTAGCTTCTCTTACTCCTGTAACTTCTATTTCAAATCTTACATCTCTTCCAGCAAATGGGTGATTTCCGTCAGCAGTTACAACATCATCTTCTATTTTTGTTATAACAAAAGATTGTTCAGAACCGTCATCAAGATCAGCTATGAAATCTAATCCTTCATAGATATCTTCAAACTCAGCAAAATCTTTTCTATCCATTTCCATTACTAAGTCTTCGTCGTATTCTCCATATCCTTCTTCAGCTGTAAGAGCTACTTTTGTTTTATACCCTGCTTCTTTTCCTTCTAATTCCTCTTCAACTTTTGGAACGAAATATCCAAATCCATGGATATAAAAGAAAGGTCCTACTTCTTTAGTATCTTCAAGAAGTTCATTAGTTTTGTTGTCATAAACTCTAAATTCAAGTGTTACTACTTTTCCTTCTTCTATTTTCATATTTTCACCTCTTAAAAAATTTATGGTTTTACATTTAAAGCATAACATATATTTTATGAAATTTCACTATTTATTTAAGATTTATATTATATTTTCACAGCATATATGAGAGTATCCCATATTAAAAGCAACCTTCTCCATATTTTCTTTTGAAGTTAAAAGCTCAAGAAGTGTAAATCCAAGAACAAGTGCTGACTGAGGATTTGCTGTTGTAAAAATATTTCCGTCCTTAACAAGAGTTTTCATAACAGGAAATGCTCCAAATTTTTCAAGCTGATTAAAATATCTTTTATTATCAAGAAAATATGTTGTAGCCTTTTTTCCTTTTAATATACCTGCTTCCCCTAAAGCTATCGCACCTGTACATATACCTACTGTAATCTTATCTTTTTCATAAAATTTTCTTATAAGATTCTGAAAACTTTCTTTTTTAATGTCATTAAAATATCCTGCTTTTCCAAAACCACCAGGAATAATTATTCCATCATATTCATCTTCATACTTAAAGTTTTCATCAAATTTAAGCTCTGTTTTTATTTTCAAATTCCATGTAGCATTTACAATTTCTCCGTATGAAATTGTTACAATCTTAATTTTTTGTTTTTTGTCTCCAACAATTTCGTTCCATCCAAAAATATCCACAAAGGGAGAAATTTCTAACATTTCAGAGCCATTTGAAATAAAGAGAAGAAATTTTTTCAAAAAAATACTCCTTTCCATAAAAAATAAAGGTTGACTAAAGCAAAAAAAAGCCCTACAATAATTTGCATTTGTATTATAACATAAATAAAAAAATTTGATAATTTATTAAGTAAATTAAGGAGGTAAGAATGGCAACTTTAGACCAAAATCTAACACCGCTTTTCACAGTGTTGAAAGATGTATATGTAAAAAGAAACATAGTTCCTTTTCATGTTCCGGGACATAAGCAAGGACATGGAGTGGATGAAGAATTTTTGGAGTTTATGGGAACCAACCCATTTAAAATAGATGTTACTATTTTTAAAATGGTTGACGGACTTCACCACCCAAAAAGCTGTATAAAAGAAGCTCAAGAACTTGCAGCAGATGCTTATGGAGTTAAGAAAAGTTTCTTCGCCGTGAATGGAACATCAGGAGCCATTCAAGCCATGATATTATCAGTTGTAAAATCAGGAGAAAAAATACTTGTTCCAAGAAATGTTCATAAATCTGTTTCTGCTGGAATAATTCTTTCAGGAGCTGTTCCTGTTTATATGAATCCTGAAATTGATGACGAACTTGGAATTGCTCATGGAGTAAGACCATCAACAGTTGAAAAAATGCTTGAACAGCATTCAGATATAAAAGCAGTTCTTATAATAAACCCTACATATTATGGAGTGGCAACTGACATTCAAAAAATAGCAAATATAGTTCACAGCTATGATATTCCTTTAATCGTTGATGAAGCTCATGGCCCTCATCTTCATTTCCATGAAGACTTACCATTATCTGCTGTTGATGCAGGAGCTGACATCTGTTGTCAAAGTACACATAAAATTTTAGGGGCAATGACTCAAATGTCTCTTCTTCATGTAAATTCAAACAGAGTAGATGCTAACAGAGTTCAGCAAATTCTTAGTCTTTTACACACAACATCTCCATCTTATCCATTGATGGCATCACTTGACTGTGCAAGAAGACAAATGGCAATCCATGGAAGAGATCTTCTTACAAGAACAATAGAACTTGCAAATTATTTAAGATCTGAAATAAATAAAATTCCAGGAATTCACTCATTTGGAGCTGAAATTGTAGGAAGAGAAGGAGTATTTGCTTTTGATCCTACAAAAATTACTATATCTGCAAAAGGACTTGGAATTACAGGATTTGAACTTGAATCAATTTTAACAGATGACTACAATATTCAAATGGAACTTTCAGATTACTACAATGTTTTAGGGCTTATTACAATAGGAGATACTCCTGACAGTGCTTTAAAACTTATAAACGCTCTTAAAGATATAAGCAAAAGATTCTATGACACTAAAGAAATTAAAAAAGTTAAAAGTTTAAGAATACCTGCAATCCCTGAGCCTGTACTTGTACCAAGGGAAGCATTCTATTCTGATAAAAACAAAGTTCTTTTTGAAGAAAGCGAAGGAAAAATCTGTGCTGAAATGATTATGGCTTATCCACCTGGTATCCCTATTATAGTTCCAGGAGAAAGAATCAGCAAAGAAGTTATTGAATATATTGATGAACTTAAAGAAACTAAAACTCATCTTCAAGGAATGGAAGATCCTAACCTTGAATATATTAATGTAATTGAAGATGAAGATGCTATGTACATCTACACTGAAAAAATGAAAAATAAAATATTTGGTGTTCCATTAAATCTTGGAGCAGATAAATCTGGAATAGAATTTGGTGTTGATGTCCTTGTTGAAAATTATCCAGATACATTTGATGAAATTGAAGTTATTGATATTGAAAAACAAAGAGAAGACTTCAATCATCCAAATATGAAATATAAAAATACAATACTTCATACCTGTGAAAAAGTAGCTAAATCTATAAATGAAGCTATAGAAGATGGATACAGACCAATAACAATCGGAGGAGACCACTCTATTGCTCTTGGAACAATTTCTGGAGTTGCAAAAACAAAAGAAATAGGAGTTATCTGGATTGATGCCCATGCAGACATGAATACAAATGAAACTACAATTACAGGAAATATTCATGGAATGCCTCTTGCACTTTTACAAGGAGAAGGAGACGAAGACATGGTTAACTGTTTCTTTGAAGGTGCAAAAATAAAACCTGAAAATGTTGTTCTTTTGGGAGCAAGAGATATTGATGTAAGAGAAAGAGATGTTATTGAAAAACTTGGAGTAAAAGTATATCATTATGATGATGTTCTTCGTAAAGGAATAGACAGTGTTCTTGCTGAAATTCATGATTACTTAAAAGTTGACAATATCCACATCAGTTTTGACATAGATTCTATGAATCCAATAGCAGCTCCAGGAGTAAGTACTCCAGTTAAAAACGGATTTGATGAAGATGATGTTTATAAAACATTCAAATTCTTATTTAAAAACTACTTTATCACATCAGTTGATATAGTTGAATTTAACCCAGTTCGTGACAAAAATGAAAAAACTGCTGCTCTTGTAAGAGACTTTACAGAATTTATGCTTAACCCAATATATTAATAAATATTTATTGAATAATTTAAAACTCTTGGTTAGCCAAGAGTTTTTTTATTTTTATTAAATATAATTCTTTTCAAATTGCTAAGAATGTATTATAATATTATGAGAATATACACAAAGTCGGAGGATAAAAATGGAAGGTTTATTAACAGCATTGTTATTTATCTTTGCCATAGCCCTAATTGTATTAGTTTTAATACAACCTGACAGGAGTCGTGGACTTTCTGGAAGTATGGGAATGGGAAGTGCAAATACAGTTTTCGGATTGTCAAAAGATGGTGGTCCTTTAGCAAAAGCAACAAAAATTGTAGCTGCTTTATTTATAATAACAGCACTTTTATTATACTTATACTTATCATAAAAAATTGAAGACATGTTGTATCAACATGTCTTTTTATTTCTATGTTTTTCAGGAGAAGATTTTATGAGTATGGGAACTCTTTTTCAAAATAATTACAATGATATAAAACCTCTTTCCTTAAAGCTGAGACCAAAAAAACTCAGTGAATTTATAGGACAGAAAGAGCTTCTTGGAGACAATAAAATTCTTACAAATATTATAAAAAGTGGAAATATAAGCAATATGATTCTTTTCGGCCCTCCAGGGTGTGGAAAAAGTTCTCTTGGAGAAGTTATTTCAAATGAACTTAACTGTAATATAGCTTCACTAAATGCAACTGTTGCTTCCCTTAATGACTTAAGAGATATTGTCTCAAAAGCTAAACAAGATATTGAGCTTTATGGAAGAAGAACTGTTTTATTTCTTGATGAAATACATAGGTTCAATAAACTGCAGCAAGATGCCCTACTTTCTTATACTGAATCTGGTGTTCTTATTCTAATAGGAGCTACAACAGAAAATCCATATCATAATCTTAATAATGCTCTTCTTTCAAGATGCCTTGTTTTTGAGTTTAAAGCACTTAACAGGGAAGATATAAAAGAAGTTCTGAAAAGAGGAGAAAAATATTACGGAAAAAATCTTCCTGAAAATATTAAAAATATCATTCTTGATATTTCAAATGGAGACAGCAGAATTGCTCTTAACTATCTTGAACTTTACTTTAAAAATCTTGAAAATAGTAATACGAAAGATGTTGAAGAAATTTTTTCTCAAAGAAAAGCTTCTTTTCATAAAGAAGAAGATAAATATAATATAATTTCAGCTATGATTAAAAGTATAAGAGGAAGCGATCCTGATGCTGCACTTTATTGGATGGGAAGACTTCTTTATGGAGGAGAAGATCCAAGGTATATCGCAAGACGCCTTCTTATTCAAGCTAGTGAAGATATTGGAATGGCAAATCCAGAGGCACTTCTTATTGCAAATGCTGCATATAATGCTTCTGAAAAAATAGGAATGCCTGAAATAAGAATTATTCTTGCTCATGCTGTTATTTATTTAGCTATTTCAAGTAAAAGCAACTCGTGTTATAATGGAATTAATTCTGTTCTTGCTGATATAAAAGCTGGAGATCTTGAGCCTGTTCCTGCACACATAGCTGATGGAGCAAAAGGATATATATATCCTCACGATTATCCAGGAAATTTTATAGAACAAGCATATAGAAAAAAAGTAAAAAAATATTATGAACCTGGAAACAATAAATTTGAAAACCAGATAAGAGATAAAATTGAAAAACTTTGGAAAAACAGAAAATAAAAATAATTTATGTAAATATATTCAGGAGGGAAACTGATGAAACTTATTAAGGCAGTGAGAGGTACAAAAGACATTATTGAGGGAACTGCCTCAAAATATTCATACATTCATAGAGAAGCTGAAGATTTATTCAAATCTTATGGGTATTCTTTTATAAAAACACCTATATTTGAAGAAACAGACCTTTTCAAAAGAGGAATAGGTGAAGCTACAGATGTTGTTGAAAAAGAAATGTATACTTTTATTGACAAAGGAGACAGAAGCATTACTCTTAGACCTGAGGGAACTGCATCTGTTGTAAGAGCATATCTTGAAAATAAAATTTATGCTAAAGAAGAAGTATCTAAATTTTATTATCTTGGATCTATGTTCAGATATGAAAGACCTCAGGCAGGAAGACAGAGAGAATTTAATCAGGTGGGTGTTGAAGTTCTTGGAGAATCATCCCCTGTTCTTGATGCTGAAGTTATTGCTATGGGATACCATTTCCTTGAAAAACTTGGAATAACTGATCTTGAAGTTAATATTAACTCTGTTGGAGGACAAGAATCTCGTAAAAAATACAGACAGGCTCTTATAGACTACCTTATGCCTGTTAAAGAAGAGCTTTGTGAGGACTGTAAAAGAAGACTTGAAACAAATCCTTTAAGAGTTCTTGATTGTAAAATAGACACATGTAAGAAACATACTGCAAATGCTCCAAGCATTATTGATTCTCTTTCAGAAGAAGAAAGAACACACTATGAAACTGTAAAAAAATATCTTACTCTTTTTGGAGTTCCATATGTTGAAAACCCTAAACTAGTAAGAGGACTTGATTATTATTCAAGTACAGTTTATGAAATAGTTACAAATAAACTTGGTGCTCAGGGAACTGTTCTTGGAGGAGGAAGATATGACAATCTTCTAAAACAGCTTGGAGATAAGGAAATTCCTGCTTTTGGTTTTGCTGCTGGAATTGAAAGAATAATGATGCTTCTTGATGAAATTCCTTCTGAAAATCCTGATGTATATGTTGCGTGGCTTGGTGAAAAAGCTGAAGAAACTGCAATGAAACTTACAAATGATTTAAGAAAAGCAGGTCTTAAAGCAGCAGTGGACTTTGGAGCAAGAGGAATGAAAGGACACATGAAAAAAGCTGACAAACTTGGTGTAAATTATGTTATCATAATAGGTGAAGATGAACTTAATAAAGGTGTTGTAGTTTTAAAAGATTTCAATGCCAGAACACAGGAAGAAGTTACTCTTGAAGAAGTTATAAATAAAATCGCAAAATAATAATCTTTTTAAGGAGAGGATTTAAAATGATATACAGAACACATAATTTAGGTGAATTAAGGAAAGAAAATATCGGTCAGAAAGTTATTCTTTCCGGTTGGGTTGCAACAAAAAGAGACCTTGGAGGACTTACATTCGTAGACCTTAGAGACAGAGAAGGTATTACTCAAATAGTTTTCCACACTGATGTTGCTGATGCAGCAGTTGTTGAGGCAGCTCAAAAATTAAAAACAGAATCTGTTATAAGAGTTGAAGGAGAAGTAAGAGAAAGGTTCAGCAAAAACATGAATATTCCTACAGGAGAAATTGAAGTTTTTGCAACTGACCTTACTGTATTAAACAGCTGTGAAACTCTTCCATTCCAAATGACAGATACAGGTCTTAATGAAAATACAAGACTAAAATACAGATACTTAGATATCAGAAGACCTCAAATGATTCACAACTTAAAAATGAGACATAAAATGATTATGGCAATCAGAAACTATATGGATAAGGCAGGATTCCTTGATGTAGATACTCCTATCCTTACAAAATCTACTCCAGAAGGAGCAAGAGACTTCTTAGTTCCAAGCAGAACAAATGAAGGACAATTCTATGCACTTCCTCAGTCTCCTCAATTATTTAAGCAGCTTCTTATGATTGCAGGAGTAGAAAAATACTTCCAAATTGCAAAATGTTTCAGAGATGAGGATTTAAGAGCTGACAGACAACCTGAGTTTACACAGCTTGATATTGAAATGTCTTTTGTTGAACTTGAAGATGTTACAAGAATAATAGAAGGACTTGCTAAAACTGTATTCACTGCTGTTACAGGAGAAACTGCAGATTATGAATTTCCAAAAATGGAATATAAAGAAGCTATGGAAAGATATGGTTCAGACAAACCTGATACAAGATTTGGTGTTGAATTAAAAGATTTAACAGATATAGCTGCAAAATGTGGATTTAAAGCTTTCACTTCTACTGTTGAAGCTGGAGGAATTGTTAAAGCTGTTGTTGCACCAGGTGTTGCTGATACTTTCTCAAGAAAAATTCTTTCTGATTATGAAGAATATGTAAAAAGATATTTCGGTGCTAAAGGAATGGCTTGGATAAAACTTACTGCTGAAGGAGTAAACTCTCCTATAGCAAAATTCTTCTCTGAAGAAGAAATGAATGCTGTTATAGAAAGAACAGGAGCAAAAACAGGAGATGTTATTATAATCGTTGCAGATAAACCTAAAGTTGTTTATGCAAGTTTAGGAGCTGTAAGATTAAGACTTGGAAAAGAGCTTAACCTTTACAACAAAGATGAATTTAAATTCCTATGGATTGTTCATTTCCCTATGTTTGAATATGATGAAGAAGAAGGAAGATATAAAGCTGAACACCACCCATTCACTTCTATTATGGCAGAAGATATGGATAAATTCCTTGCAGGCGAAATGGATATAAGAACTAATACTTACGACCTTGTATTAAACGGAAGTGAAATTGGAGGAGGAAGTATAAGAATTCACAATCCTCAAGTTCAAGAAAAAGTATTTGAAAAATTAGGACTTTCTAAAGAACAAGCTCGTGAAAAATTTGGATTCTTTGTTGATGCATTTAAATATGGTGCACCACCTCACGGAGGACTTGCATTTGGAATTGACAGATGGCTTATGGTAATGTTAAAAGAAAATTCTATAAGAGATGTTATTCCATTCCCTAAAACAAACAAAGGTCAATGTCTGATGACAGAAGCTCCTGGTTTTGTAGAAAAAGAACAGCTTGAAGAACTTTATCTTGAAAGCACTTATGTTGAGGAAACTAAATAAGAAACGAGAAAAAATAAAATAAATATTGAAATATTGTAAAAATTGTGATACAATCCTTTAAAAGAATAGAAGTTCTGGTCTATGCGTCAGTTTCCTGAGGTTTTGGGCCTATGGTCGCTCAGGGGGTCGGCTCTGTTTTAACTAACTCAGATTCGTCACGAGCATTCAAATGTTACGGACCCTGTATGGTTACTTTAACTGACTACCACTTATTTTAATGGCGACCAAAACCAAGGGAAATACGGTAGACTGGAGTTTATTCTTGCTTAAGGACTAATGAAAAGAGGTCCTTTTTTTATTTAAAAAAATCTATTGACTGGAGAAAATATATGTTAAGAATTGAAAAATATATAGAAGATGTCTTTATGAATGCGATACATAAACTGTATCCTGATAAAGAACTTAAACCAATAGAAATAACTATAGCTACTAATGAAAAATTTGGAGATTTCCAAACTAACTTTGCTATGATGAATTCTAAAATCATAGGAGGAAATCCTAGAAAAATAGCTGAAGAAATTGTAAATGAAATAGGAAGTTCTCCTATTATAGAAAAACTTGAAATAGCTGGTCCTGGATTTATAAATATATTTATGAAAGATGAATATCTTGCTGAATATGTTTCTAAAATGACTACTGAGAAATTTGAATATAATGAACTTAATACAAAAGGAGATGTAATCATTGACTATTCTTCTCCTAATATAGCTAAGAGAATGCATATTGGGCATCTTCGTTCTACAATCATAGGAGATGCAGTAAAAAGACTTTATAATTTTCTTGGGTATCATACAGTAGCAGATAACCACATAGGAGACTGGGGTACTCAGTTTGGTAAACTTATTATAGGATATAGAAAGTGGCTTGATAAAGAAGCTTATGAAAAAAATCCTATAGAAGAACTTGAAAGAGTTTATGTAGAATTTGCAAAAGAAAGTGAAAATGATCCTGCTCTTGATGATATGGCAAGAGAAGAACTTAAAAAACTTCAAGATGGAGACAAAGAAAATTATGCTTTATGGCAGGAATTTATAAAAGTTTCTCTTGATGAATACAACAAGCTTTACAAAAGAATGGATATAACTTTTGACACATACTATGGTGAATCTTTCTACCATAACATGATGCCTTCTGTTCTTGATGAACTTGTTGAAAAAGGACTTGCTGTTGAAGATCAAGGAGCAAAAGTTGTTTTCTTTAATGAAAAAGATAACCTTCATCCATGTATAGTTCAAAAGAAAGATGGTGCTTTCCTTTACTCTACTTCTGATATTGCAACTGTTAAATTTAGAAAAGAGAATTATGATATAAACAGACTTATATATCTTACAGATGAAAGACAGCAAGATCACTTCAAACAATTCTTTAAAATAACTGAAATGCTTGGATGGGATATTGAAAAAGTTCATATTTGGTTTGGAATCATGAGATTTGCTGAGGGAGTATTCTCTACAAGAAAAGGTAATGTTATAAGACTTGAACAACTACTTGATGAAGGTAAGAAAAGAGCTCTTGAAGTTATTGAAGAAAAAAATCCATCTCTTTCAGAAGAGGAAAAAAATAATATTGCTGAAGTTGTTGGAGTGGGAGCTATTAAATATGCTGACCTTTCTCAAAACAGACAAAGTCCAATTATTTTTGAATGGGATAAAGTACTAAGTTTTGAAGGAAATACTGCACCATATCTTCAATATTCATATGCAAGAATCCAATCTATAAAGAAAAAAGCAGAAGAAATGGGAAAAGTTCTTACTGCTGATACAAAAATTATTATAAAAGATAAAATTGAAAGAAACCTTGTAACTTACCTTACTCTTTTCCCTACTATGGTTCTAAAAGCAGGGGAAACTTACAAGCCTAATCTTTTAACAGATTATCTTTTTGATCTTGGAAAAAAATTCAATACATTCTATAATGCTTGCCCTATCTTAAATCAAGAAGATGAAGTTTTACTTTCAAGACTTCTTATAGCAGACAGAACAGCTGAAATTTTAAAACAAGGTCTTGACCTTCTAGGAATTAAAACTGTTGACAGAATGTAATTTTATACAAAATGGGACTGTTGTTTTTTTATAAATTAGAAAATACAACAGTCCCATTTTATTTTTTATTTAAGTTTTAAAATACTTTAATTTCCTTCTTCATAAACATAAGTTCAATCTCTTTATCTTTTCCAAAAAGTTTATTTTCCCCTCTGTTTAAAAGATCAACCAAAAATTCTACATTATTTTTTACAACTGTATATCTTATAATATTTCCTGTTATCATAAAATCTTTTATACAAGCCTTAGTTCTGCAGAAATTTTCTTCCTTATAATTTCTTCCCTCTTCTCTTACATATATTGATTCTGGACGAACAGCTACTGTTTTTCCTTTGATTCCAAAAATTTTTTCTGCATCTTCACCTTTAAAAATATTATAATTTCCTATAAAGTCAACCATAAATTCATTGGCAGGATTTGTATAGATTTCTTCAGGTGTCCCTGACTGAGAAATTTCTCCTTTATTCATTACAAATATTCTGTCTGAAACTGCAAGAGCTTCTTCTTGGTCATGAGTAACAAAAATTGTTGTTATTCCAAGCTGCTTTTGAATCTTTCTAAGTTTATCCCTTAAACTTTTTCTTATTTTTGCATCAAGTGCTGAAAGTGATTCATCAAGAAGAAGAATTTTAGGTCTTGTTATTAAAGATCTGGCAAAAGCAACTCTTTGTTGCTGCCCTCCTGAAAGTTCATTTGGATAATGATTTTCTTTTCCAGTTAATCCAACCATTTCTATCATATTTTTTATTTTATCATCGTAATTTTTTTCTTTTTTCATTTTCAGACCAAATTCAATATTCTCCCATACTGTCATATTTGGAAAAAGAGCATAGTTCTGAAAAACCATTCCAATATTTCTGTCTTTAGGAATTACATTTGTCATATCTTTTCCATCAATAAATATTGAACCACTGTTTATTGAATTAAGACCTGCTATACATCTTAAAAGAGTACTTTTTCCACATCCTGAAGGCCCTAAAAGAGTTACAAATTCTCCTTCCTTTATGTTAAGATTTAATTTTTTTAATACCTGTGTATCATCAAATGATTTTTCTAAATTTTTTATTTCAACAAAACTCATCTGTTATCCTTCCTTTTTTATCTTTTAACCTTTGATTTTGATATTTTTTCTATATTGACTGCTACAAATGTAACTGCAAATATGAATAAGAAAAATAATGTTACCATTGCACTTGTAAAGTGACCACTTTTCCCCTTCATATTGTAAAGATATACTTGAAGCGTCTCAAATCTTCCACCTATAAGAAGATTTGCATACATAAATTCTCCAAGAAGAATAGCAAGACTCAATATTCCTGAACTCATTATTCCTTTTTTAAGATTTGGCAGAATTACATATCTGAAAGCCTGAAAATTTGTTCCTCCAAGAATATTTACAGTTTCAACAAGACTTTTTAAATGAAGAGCATCAAGACTATTCTTTATTCCTCTGTAAAGAAAAGGAAATGCTACTGAAAAATAAGCACCTATTATTATCACTGGAACTCCAAAAATATTAAAATTTAATCCTGAATAAACTTTTAACAATCCTACAGCAAGAACAACTGCTGGGACCATAAAAGGTATAAGAGATAAAAATTCTATTACTTTCAAAATTTTTGGAAAATAATATGCTGATATTATTATTGAAGGAATAACAATAACCATACTTAAAATAAGAGAAATTACACCTATTGCCAAACTTCTTTCAAGAGAAGCAATAAATCTTGAATCAGTTACAAGAGCTGCAAACCATTTTCCTGTAAATCCATCAGGAAGAATTGTTGCTCCCCAGCTGCTGCTTATTGAATAAAGCATAGTTCCAGCAACTGGAACAGAAAGAAGAATAAGAATTACAATGGTTATAATATAATGTTTTCTGTTTCCTTTTTTTCCCATTCTATCTTCCCTCCTGTCTGAATCTGTTATTTTGAATGAATTTTTCATTTATAAAAAATACTGTTAAAATCATTATTATCAAAATTACTGCAAGAGCTGAAGCAAGATTTGGTTTTAAAATTACATCTCCTGATATAAGTGCTCCTATCCTTATTGGAATAATATTGTAATTTGATACCATTATTCCATAAGCTGTTGCATAAGCTCCCATTGCATTTGTAAAAAGAATTATTCCTGTTCCTATAACTGAAGATTTTAAAATTGGAAATCCTATTCTAGTCCAGTAATCAAATCTGCCTCCTCCTAAAAGACTACATGCTTCTTTCCATCTTTCATCAAGAGAGTCAAAGGCAGGATAAAGAAGAAGTGTTCCTAATGGAATTTGAAAATAAGTATAAACAAGTATAAGTCCATATTGTGTATAAATATCAAAACCAGTTATTCCTATTTTTTGAAGAATAAGAGTTACAACTCCATTTGCTCCCATAATTATAATAAAAGCAAAAGCAAGAGGAAGACCTGAAAAATTAGACATCATATTTGAATATAAAAGAACATTTTCCCTTATTTTTTCATTTAATCTGCTTATTGAATAAGCCAGCTGAAAAGAAACTATTATTCCAAAAATTGTTGAAAGGGCAGAGACTTTTATACTATTGTAAAATCCTTGTCTATAAAATTTACTCTGTATTATATATTTATAGTTATAAAGGGAATAGGCAGTCTCCCCGTCTGCCTTAAAACTTCCCTCTATAACAGATATTACAGGTACAATAAGGAAAAATATAACTATCAGTAAAAGAGGAATAAGAAATAATCCATATTTTACTTTTTCTTTAGTCTTCCTCTTCATTTTTTAATACCCCCTGTAAATACTCTCTGCTTTGTTTTTCATACCACTTGTATCTATTCCAAGAAGATTTCCTATAATAGAAGCTACATAAACCTGTTCCATCTTATGACTTAATTTTGTTTCTGCACTGTCATTTATTATCCAAAAAGGAACTTCTGCTTCAAGTTCATTTTTTCCTCCATGCATTCCGTCAGGGCTCATTCCATGATCAGATGTAACAATTATTGTATATCCTGCTTCTGTCCATCTTGGTACAAATACTGATAAAAGATTATCTGCTGTTCTCACATTATATCTATATTCTTTACTTTCTGAACCATATTTGTGTCCAGTATCATCTATATTCATTGAATGAATCATAAGAAAATCTGGATTATATTTTTCTCTTATATGTTCTCCATCAAGAAATACTGATTCATCAGGATAATAATCTAAAGTATAAAATCTTCCATGCTGAATAGCTTTTGTTTCATCATGAGTATTTGTATCTCTTAGTTTATCAAATGGAGCTGAGTTGTAAAGTTCACTCAGCCAATAATATCCTGAAGCTCCTGTTGTAAGACCTATCTCTCTGCAAAGAGAAAAAATATTTTTCTCCTTTGACATAACAGGAATTTCATTTGTCAAGACTCCATGTTCAACAGGTTTTTTACCAGTTAAAATTGTTTCATACAAAGGTTTTGAAAGACTTGGCATCTCTGATAAAACTTTTGCAAATTTTGCTTTTCCTTCTCTTTCAAGTGCTGTCATATATCCCATACAATCTGAATTTTTATAATTTAATCCGTCCAAAAGAACTAATATAACTCTATTTTTCTTTTCCATAATATATCTTTATAAAGCCTATTTGTTTACTTTATAAATTACCTCCTCTTGCCATAACTGAGAAATATTTTCTGATGTTTTCTTCCATGCATCAAAATCTTTTACAGGTCTTGCATTTTTGTATTGTTCATTTGGAAGAAGTTTTGCTTTTACATCATCTGGAAGAACTACATTTGTTCTTATTGGTTTTGCATATCCTTCTGCTAAGTTTATTTGTCCTTCATCACTTAAAATAAACTCTCTTGTAAGTTTTGCTGCATTAGGATGTTTTGCATATTTATTAATTATTGTTGCATATCCACTTGTAAGTGATCCATCTGATGGAATTAAAACTTCAAATTTATCTCTGTCAATTTGATCTCTGTAGTTAAGTCCATTAAAGTCCCATACAAGTCCTACTTCCACTTCACCTTTTTCAAGATTTGCTATCATAGGATCATTTAAAAGAAGTCTTCCTTCCTCAGCCATTTTTCCAAAATAGTTAATTGCTGGCTGAATATTTCCTTCATCTCCTCCAAGTGCAAATGCTGCTGCAAGAACTGAATTTGTTGCCTGAGAAGCAATTCCTACTGCTCCTACAGTTACTTTTGCATTACTTTCACCAAGTTCTTTCCATGAAGTAGGAATATCTTTTACAAGTTCTTTATTTACAATAAATGCTATAGTTCCTGTATAACCTATAACCCAATGACCATCTTTGTCTTTTGCCCATTCAGGAATCTCTTCCCATGTTGTAGGTTTATAAGCCTGAGTTACTCCTTGAGATACTGCTACAGTTCCAAATTCATAACCAATATCTCCAATATCTGCTGTTGCATTTTCCCCTTCAGCTTTAAACTTAGCAATTTCTTCTGCACTTGACATATCTGTATCAACATGTTTTAAACCATACTTTGTATTAATATCTTTCCATGTTCCTACCCAGTTTGCCCAAGCATCAGGCATTCCCACACTGTTTACTTCTCCTTCTGTTTTAGCTGCTGCTGTTATTTCTTCTAAAGTCATCGGTGTTTTTGCTGCTGTTTCCGTTTTTCCCTCTTCTTTATTTCCACATCCTGCAAATGCTCCTAAGATTAAAATTCCAAGTAATAATTTTTTCATTTTTTCCTCCTATATTTTCTAAAATATTTTATTCTTAAATTAATATTATAAATCCTTATATTCTAATTTTCTTTTTGTAAATACACAATATTTTTCAAAGCCAAGTTCTCTTAAAACATCTTTTGCTTTATCAAAATCTCTCATTATATCAAGAGCTCTATGAGCATCTGAACCTATTGTTATTATCTCTCCTCCAAGCTCTCTATATCTTTTTAAAATTTTTCTGCATGGATGAAAATCTCTCAAACCATATCTTAAAGCTGATGTATTAATTTCTATTCCTATCTTCTTTTCTATAAGTTTTTTAAGAATTTTGTCTATAACTTCTTTATGCATTTCAAAATTTATTTTTTTATAATCATCATAGACACTTCTTCCATATCTGTTTATAAAATCAAGATGTCCATATATACTTATTTCAGGAAAAATATCTATATTTTTTAAAACTTCTTCAAAGTATATTCTGTGAGCTTCATCTTTTGCATATTTTTCAAAAAATTTTTTATCTGCTATGTCCATTCCTGCTACACAATGAGAAGAACCTATTATAAAATCTATATCTTCACATGAAAATATCTCTCTGTATTCTTCTTTTAAATGAGGCTGAAGACCAAGTTCTATTCCTATTTTTAAATTAATTTTTTTTCTGTATTCATTTTTTAGCTTTTTTAAAGTTTCTATATAATTGTTTAAATCAAGTGTAAATATATTAACCTCTCCAGGAAAATCTAAATCTAGATGATCTGTTATTGTTATCTCATTCATTCCAAGTTCTAAGGCTCTTTCAATTATGCTTTCAAGTTTCTCCATAGAATCTCCGGAAAAGTTACTGTGTACATGTGAATCTGCTTTATACATTTTACTCCTCCTTTTCTTTTATGAAGAAAGTATACAACACCTGAGTTTAAAAAATATTTATGTTTTGTAAAATATCTGTATAAAAAAAGAGGACTTTAAAAAGTCCTCTGTAAAAAATCATATCTTATTTTTCTATTTTTTTTAAAATCAGCCTTATTCCTTCTATACCTATTACTTCAGCTTTCTCTCCTACTTCAAGATCTTCACTGCTTTTTCCACTCCAATTTTTCCCATCAAGATAAATTTCATAAAAGCCCTTATCATTTATACTTTTTATCTCAACTATACTTCCTCTTATCCTATCAACTCTATCTTTTTTTCTTGTTTTCCATGATTTAGAAATTTTTCTTGTAAGAAAAAACATTATTGCTGAAAGTATTATGAAAAAATAAAACTCATATTTTATACTTTTTATAAAAGGAGAAACTATCATTGTTATAGCTGCAGCTATTCCAAACCACAGAGATACAAGTCCCGGCACTGCTGCCTCAATTATAAAAAATACCACTGCTGCCCCCAGCCATATTAACATAACCTCAACTCCTTTTTTTAAAATATAAATTATTTATTTTCATCTGCATCTTTCTGCTTTTCAGCTTCTTCGGCTTCACGAAGTTTTTTCTCTATTTTATTTATCTTCCCAGCCATTTCATTTATTCTTACTTCAATTGAGTTTAAAATCCAGAACTGAAAGTGATTTGATTTTTTAGTTTCATAAAGCATCCATATTATCTTTGTTATTCCTAAAAGAATAGCCAGATACATAGTCAGTTCAAGAGACATTTTTCTAAGAACTCCACCCATGAATAAAAGAGCTATTATCATTCCAATTAAAAGACTGTTTACTCTCTTTACCTGAGTATTATTTTTTCCACCAATTTTTCCAACTATCTGTCTGATTCTGTCTTTTTCTTTTTCAAACTCTTTTAATTCTTCAAGTAAGCTTTTTTCTTCTTTTTCTCTCATCTATATCTGCCCTCTCTTAAAATAATTTTATACTCCCCAGTCTCTTGGATATTTAAAATTGTTTCCCATTCCTCTTTTTGATACATTAGCAATTACTGGAAGTTTTCTCTTATACTGATTTATTTTTATTTTTCTTGTAACTGCTTCAACTGTTTTTTCATCATATCCAAGGGATATTATTTCACATGGCTGAAGTCTTTCTTCCACAAGATAATATAAAATTTCATCTGCTATCTGATAAGAAAATCCTAACTCCTGTTCATCTGTCTGTCCTTCCCAAAGATCAGCACTTGGTTTTTTCTTAATAACTTCACTAGGAACACCCATATACTCAGATAAAGCCCATACCTGTGCTTTGTATAAATCTCCTATAGGATTTATTGCTGAAGCTGAATCTCCAAACTGTGTACTGTATCCTAAAAGTATTTCTGTTTTATTTGAAGTTCCAAGAACAAGTGCTCCTTCTTTTGCTGAATTATCAAAAAGAACACACATTCTCATTCTTGCCATAATATTTCCTTTTCTAAGGCTTGTCATATCATCATTCATGGCAAAGTAAGCATCTGCCATAGGAGTTATCTCAACCTTTTTTGTATTTATTCCTGATGCTTTAACTACAAGTTCTGCATGTTCAAGACTTTCTTTACTTGAAGTTTTATAAGGCATCATAACTGTATAAACATTTTCAGAGCCAAAGGCCTTGGCTGCAAGAAATGCTACAAGAGCTGAGTCTATTCCTCCTGAAAGTCCTAAAATTACTTTTTTAAATCCTACTTTATGTACTTCTTCTCTTAAAAAATTTACAAGAATCTCTTCTGTTGCTTTTAAATCTAAAGCAAGTCCTTCAGCTGCTCTATTTTTCATTTTTTCCTCCCTGAAGCAGTTCTCTGTCCAAACCAAATTTACCTAATTTAGCAGCTCTGTAGTCTCTTAAAAGAGTAAGAGTTGCCTGATGTACATTAAGATTTCCTCCTTTTTGTATCATCTGCATTCTTTTGGCAATATTTTCTATAATATTTCCTGTCACTCCTTCAAAATCTTCATCAGTTAGTTTATATCTGCTTTTCAGATTATCCTTAAGTCCATATGCAAGCATCTTGTCAAGAAGTTTACAAGCTACATCATCAATAGGAAGAATATCATCTTTTATTGCCCCTGAAATAGCAAGATTAAATCCTACTCTTTCATCTTCAAATTTAGGCCACAAAATTCCAGGAGTATCTAAAAGTTCTAATCCTTCTTTTATTCTTACCCATTGTTTTCCTCTTGTATATCCAGGCATATTACCTACACCTGCACTGTTTTTTCCAACTATTCTATTAATAAGCCTTGATTTTCCAACATTTGGAATTCCTGCTACCATAAGTCTAGTATTTACTTTTCTAAGACCTTTTTTCATAAGTCTTTCTTTTTTTTCTGCAGCAACTTTATCTATAATAGAATAAAGCTTTCTCATATTAAATCCTGTTTCTGCACTAAGCTCAAGAACCTCATCAGCGTCATTATTTTTTATAAAATAATCTCTCCATTGATTAATTTCTTCTTTTTCAACAAGATCTGCCTTATTTATTACTATTATTCTCTTTTTATTTTTTGAAAAAGTTGCAATATCTGGATTTCTGCTTGAAATAGGAATTCTTGCATCTACCACTTCTAAAACTATATCTATAAGGGGCATATTTTCCTTCATCATATCCTTTGTTTTCTTCATATGCCCTGGATACCAGTTTATCTTTGTCATTGACATAAAACACTCCTCCTATTCCTCTTCTTCGTAGTCGTCTTCTTCCTCATATTCATCTTTTGCATATTTATTTACTTTTTCTCTTTTTTCTTCCTGCTCATTTCCTCTTACAATTATTACAAATTCTCCTTTAAGAGTTTGTTTTTCAAACTTTGAAATAAGCTCACTTGTTGTTCCTCTTATAATTTCCTCATAAATTTTTGTTATTTCTCTTACAAGAACAATATTTTTCACTCCCATAAATTCTTCTATATCTTTTAGAGTTTTCACTACTCTGTGAGGAGATTCAAAAAACATTATCGTTCTTTTTTCATCAGCAAAAGATTTAAGAAGAGTTTGTCTTCCTTTTTTCTTAGGAAGAAAACCTTCAAATATAAATCTTCTCATTGAAACACCTGCAACAGAAGCTGCTGCAGTCATTGCACTTACCCCTGGAACTGGAATAACTTTTATTCCTTCATTAAGAGCAGCATCAACAACCTCATATCCTGGATCTGAGATACATGGTGTTCCTGCATCTGTTACAAGAGCTACATTTTTTCCTTCTTTAAGAAGATTTACTATATTTTCAACCTGATGCTGTTTTGTATGCTCATCATATCTGTAAAGAGTATTTGTTATCTCTAGATGATTTAAAAGTTTTTTAGTTACTCTTGTATCTTCTGCAAATATATAATCAGCTTCTTTTAATATTCTCACTGCTCTTAGTGTAATATCTTCCAAATTTCCTATTGGTGTTGCTACTATATATAACATTTTTCCGCCTTTCTTCTTTATAATTATTTTTGACTTGCTCTTTCTTTAAGCATAGAAGCTATTGCAGCTTCTGCTTGCTGAAGTTGTTTATCTTGTTTCTTTGCAAGTTTTTCAGCCTCTTCTTTTCCTACTACATCATTAAGAATTCTTTTCTTACTTTCTGCCTGCTCTTTTTCATTTATATTTGTAACAAGTCCATCATAGAAAAGATAATCTTCGTCTTCCTCTATAATAATATCAGGTTTTATTCCTTTTCCATGAATATTTTCTCCTTTAGGAGTATAATATTTTGCTATTGTAAGTTTTATTCCATCTCCATCTGGAAGAGGAAGAAGTACTTGAACACTTCCTTTACCAAAACTTTTTTCTCCTACAAGAAGTCCTCTCTTATAATCTCTTACTGCCCCTGCAACTATTTCAGAAGCAGATGCACTTCCTTCATTAATAAGGATAACAAGAGGGAAATCACCATAATATTTTCCTTCTCTCATATTTACAGTTTCTTTTCCATCTTTTGTTCTTTCACTTACTATAACACCTTTATCAATAAACATTGATCCAATTTTTATAGCTTGATCTATTCTTCCTCCAGGATTATTTCTAAGGTCAAAAATAAGTCCCTTCATTCCATCCTTTTGAAGTTTTTCAAGACTTTTTGCTACCTGAACATCAACATCGTCTCCAAACTGAGTAAGTTTTATATATCCTATTTTATTATTAAGCATTTTACTGCTTACATTTTCAAGTTTTATTGTTTCTCTCTTAAGAGTTATATCTTTTGTTTTCTTTTCTGATTCTTTATAAATCTGAACTTTTACTGTTGTTCCACTTTTTCCTTTAAGAAGTTTTGAAGCTTCTTCAAGATCCATATTGTATGTTTGCTTTCCATCTATTGAAATAAGTTTATCTTTAGGTCTGATTCCAGCTCTGAAAGCAGGAGTTCCTTCTATAAGAAGTTCAACCATTACAGGTTCTCCTGAAGACTTTCTTATAATCATTCCAACTCCTGAATATTCTCCTTTTATTTTTCCTTCAAGATCTTCCATTCCATCTTTTGAAAAATAATTTGAATGAGGATCATCAAGAGTTTCCATCATTCCTTTGATAGCTCCTTGCATAAGAATTGTTTTATCCAGTTCTTTATCTCCTACGAAATTTTCCTGAATAATATCCATAATGTCAGAAATTTCTTTAAGTTCTCTTACATTATTCATAAAACCTGTTTTAACTTCTTTTTCTTTAGCTGAAACATTTACAGGTATCAGCATTATGAAAGCTGCTGCCATAAATCTTTTTAAGTTATTCATTATAGTGCTCCCCCTAGATTTTCGCATAAATCAACTGTATTTTTAATATTAATATCAATATTATCTGATTTTTTTAAACTAAACAGTGATATATATTCAGAATTTCCTTTTCCTCCTTTTATTGGAGAAAAATCTAATTTTTCTAGATAAAATCCATGCTTTTCAGCTTCTTTTATAACTCTTTCAATAGCAAATATCTGATTATTTTTATCTCTTACTATTCCACCTTTATCTATCATATTTTTTTCCACTTCAAACTGAGGTTTTATAAGAGCCATTAATTTAGTTTCCTCTTTAAAAAACTTTTTTAAAGACTCAAATACATTTGTAATTGATATAAAAGATACATCCATAACAATAAAATCTATCTCTGAATTATTAATCTCTTCCTTTGTTAAATCTCTTATATGTCTGTTTTCTATAGAAGTTACTCTTTCATCATTTCTAAGTTTCCAGTCTAACTGATTTGTTCCTACATCAACTGCATATACATGCTCTGCACCAAAACTTAAAGCACAATCTGTAAAACCTCCTGTAGAAGAACCTACATCTAAGATTTTTTTTCCTTTAAAATCAAGTTCAAAAACCTTAATTGCTTTTTCTAGTTTTAATCCACCACGGCTTACATATTTAAAAGATTTTCCTTTTATTCTTATATTAAGTTCTTTATCATCATCTATTTTTATCTGTGTTCCCGGCTTTTCTATTTTTAAATCATTTACAAGAACTATACCTGCCATAACAGCTCTTCTAGCCTTGTCTATATCTTCAAAAAAACCGTTATTCACAAGAAGAACATCAATTCTTTCTTTCATCTGTTTTTTCTCCCATAGGTTCAAAAATTTCTTCATCTACAAGATAATCAAGAAGTTTATTTGTAAGAATAAGCTGTCTGAATCCTTTTTTTTCAACTGTAGCTATAAGTTTTGCTGTTTCTTTTACTCTTTTAGTAAAAAAATTATCTCCTATTGGAACCTTTCTCGTTTTTTTATAATAGTTTATTAAATGCTTTGTAGTTTTAAGCCTCAGTTCCATTTTTGCTCTTTTAAGCCTGTCTTTTATAACTCCTGTTGTACACATGAATCTTTTGCTAACTTCAACAATGTTTTCACCCATACAAAGTGCTTCAAGAATCTCATTTGCACCTATAGGATTTATTCTGTGATATTTAGCTGAATACATGTCTGCCCTATGAACTATATGAGCTTCTCTTGTATTAGGAACTATTTTTCCCCATCTTCCGTGATGTGATACAACTATATGAGTAATATTTTTTCTTATATTTTCTTTGATTTTTACACCAGCTTCATTTTCCACTTCTTCCAAAAGAGCCTCTGCTTCTTTTATGATATAATCTGGTTTTTTAAGCATCATTTGAGAATGAGACATTGTTTCTGAAGTTTTTCTTATACTTCCTTTACTTAAATCATGAATTATAACTCCTACAATTATTGCAAAAAAATCTATAAATCTCTTTGCTTCATCAAAGTCTCTGTAGTCTCTTTTTATTTCATCAATGGAAACTTTTAATACATCATATGTATGAGCACTTACTTTTACTCCTTGGTCATCATGATTTTCAAGTTCTCCGACCATATCATTATTTACAAGTATGTTTATAAACTCTAATGCTTTTTCATTAGCTTTCCCCATTAATTCTACCTTCTATTCTTTCCACTAATTTTTTTCCTCTTAAACCATACTCCTCAAGCAATATTCCCCTTTTTCCATGAGGCACTGCTCCTGTTTCTATTCCGATTTTTATTATTTTTTTATTTATTTTTGAATTATTTATATATTCAACAATCTCTGTTCCAAAAGAATTAATATAATAATTTTCTTCAAGAACAATTATATTATCATATTTTTCAAAATTTTTATCTATGAAATCTGTATCCATAGGTTTTATAGAAGCTGCGCTTACAATAGTCCCTTCTATTCCTTTTTCTTTAAGAAGATCTTCTGCATCTAAAATCTCTTTAAGCATAGATCCCGTTGCTATATATAAATTTCTTTTTCCTTTTTTTATTTCTCTCCATTTTCCCAAAACAAATGAACCATCTCCTTCTATGTCAAATCCATTTTCTTTTGAGTATCTTATACCTAAAGGAGAATTATAATCTTTTGAAAATTCTAATATCTCTTCAAGTTCTTTTTTTGTTGTAGGAGCAAGTATTGTAAAATTAGGTATTGAAAGCATAAAAGATACATCATAAATTCCGTGATGTGTCTTTCCATCTTCTCCTACTATCCCTGCTCTGTCTATCATAAACTTTACAGGAAGATTCTGAAGAGAAATATCGTGAATAAGTTGTCCTATTCCTCTTGAAAGGAATGTTGAATATACAGCATAATAAGGTTTTTTCCCTGAAACTGCAAGTCCTGCTGCAAAAGTAACTCCGTGTCCTTCAGCAATTCCTACATCAATACTTCTTTCAGGATATTTTTCAAAAAATTCTTTAAGTCCTGTTCCTTTTACCATTCCTGCTGATATAGCACATATATTCTTATCTTCTTCAGCCATTGAAACAAGTTTGTCTCCGAAAATATCAGAATATGTTTTCTGTCCCTCTATTTTATGTGGATTATAAGGACTTACTCCATGAAATTTTTCCTTATTTTCTTCAGCTGGTTTATATCCTTTTCCTTTCTTTGTCCTTACATGTATAAACACAGGTCCTTCTGTTTCTTTAGCTTTCTGAAAAACATCTAAAAGTTCTTCCATATTATGACCATCTACAACGCCAAAATATTTAAAACCTAAGTTTTCAGATATACTCATTGGAAGGAAAAAATTCTTTATTGAATGTTCTGCCCTTCCAAGAGTATTTTTTACTCTTCTTCCAAAATTTCCTCTGTCTATTATATTTTTAACATCTTTCTTCACATTCATGTAAACTCTGCTTGAAATCATTCTACTGAAAAAACTTGAAAGAGAACCTACACTTTTTCCTATGGACATGTCATTATCATTAAGTATAACAATCATATTTTTTAAGTTTCCCATATTATTAAGAGCTTCTAAAGAATGACCATTGGCTATTGAAGCATCTCCTACTACAACTATCACTCTTATATCAGGCTCTGCAAAAGCTATTCCACATCCTGCTGATAAAGCACTTCCTGCATGTCCGCTTATAAAATAATCTTCACTGCTTTCCTTAGGATCAAGAAAAGGCCCTATTCCTTTATATGTTCTTAAAGTGCCAAATTTTTCTTCTCTTCCAGTTAAAATTTTATAAACATAAGCTTGATGACCTACATCAAATAAAATTTTATTTTTTTCATCTGAATTAAATATTTTTTTCAATGCTACTGTAAGTTCTACTACCCCAAGATTTGAAGCAAGATGTCCTCCATTTTTTAAAACAACATCTATTATTTTTTCTCTTATATTGCTGCATAATTCATTAAGGTTTTCTGTTGTCATATTATCTAAATTCATTATACTTTTCCGCCTTTATTATGAAATTAAATATCCCTTAAACATGAAAGCTACTGCAACTCCCAATATCATTCCTGCAAGGACTTCCAGCTGAGTATGTCCCAGCAGTTCCTTTAATTTCTCATCATGAAACATCTCTCCGATTTTCTCAGAAAGTTTGTCCATCATTCTGTTTAAAACTCCCGCCTGCTTTCCTGCTGCCCTTCTTATTCCCATAGCATCATACATAACAATAACAGCAAGAATTACAGAAACCGCAAAATATCCGCTTTCCCTTCCATAAATAATCCCAGTGCATGAAGCCAGACATGATACAGTGGATGAATGCGAACTTGGCATTCCTCCAGTTTCAAAGAAACGCTTTACATCCAGTTTTTTCTGAGCAAATAAAGTATATAGCACTTTATAAAACTGTGCTGTAAACCATGCAATAAAGGTTACATCAAGTATCTTATTTCCAAGAATAATTCCTGTTTCACTCATAGTTTCTGCCTTCTTTTTTTATTATTTTATAGCATTCACTTCTAAAGAAATTTTTGGTTTTTCTGTATTAGGTTTGTAAAGAATTATAGTTTTTCCTATAATTCCAACAACTTCACAACCTGTTTTTGCTTCAATTTCTTTTGCTACTTCTTCTTTCTCAACTCTTGAATTTTGAAGAATCTTAACTTTTATAAGTTCTCTTGATTCAATTACATCTAGTATACTTTGTGCCTGATTATCAGTAAAACCATCTTTTCCAAGTCTTACCATAGGCTCTAAATCATGTGCTGCTTTTCTTAAAAATTCTCTTTGTCTGCTGTTCATTAAAATTTCTCCTCTTTAATTATAAATTTTTCTGTGATATTCTTAAATACTTCAATTATACTTCCATTATTATAGGAAGAATTACTGGATTTCTTTTTGTTTTACTGTATACAAACTTTGCAACAGCTTCTTTTGTCATATTTTTTATAGGCTGCCAATCTTTTATTTTACTATCTTCCAATTTAGCAAGCTTTTCATTTATATGTTCCACTGTTCCCTGAATAAGCTCATCAGAGTCTTTTGAGTATGTAAATCCTCTTGTTACAATTTCAGGTCCGGCAATTATTTTACCAGTTTCTTTATTTAAAGTAAATACTACAATAATTACTCCGTCCTGTGAAAGTTGCTGTCTGTCTCTTAAAACAGTCTGTCCTATATCTCCAACTCCAAGTCCGTCTATAAATGTTGCTCCTGCACTTACTTTTCCTTTTATTTTGACACCACTCTGTGTTATTTCTATTTTATTTCCATTAAGCCCAAGAAGTGTATTCGCTTTAGAAATTCCTGTTGCAATAGCTGTCTCTATATGTGCCTTAAGCATTTTATATTCTCCGTGAACAGGCATAAAATATTTAGGCTTTATAAGATTAAGCATAAGTTCCTGTTCTTTTTTGCTGGCATGTCCTGATACATGAATTCCTGCAACTTTTTTAAATATAACTTCTGCATCATATTTTAAAAGATTATTTATATTTTTTGAAACTGCTTTTTCATTTCCAGGAATAGGAGTTGCAGATATAATTACTGTATCTCCTTCTTTTATTTTTGTATGCTTATGTATATTCTGAGCTATTCTTGAAAGAGATGCCATAGGTTCTCCCTGTGTTCCTGTACAAAGAATAACTACCTTATTATCTTTTTCATTTTCTACATCAGAAAGAGGAATCATCGTATCTTTTTTTATTTTAAGATATCCCATTTTCTGTGCAACCTCAAATACTTTTACAAGACTTCTTCCATCTATAGCTATTTTTCTTCCATAAGATTCTGCTATTGTTACAATTTGCTGAAGTCTGTGTATATGTGAAGCAAAAGCTGCAACAATTATTCTTCCCTTAGCCTTTGCAAATTCAAGCTGAAATGCAGCACCTACTGTTCTTTCAGAAGGTGTGTATCCTTCTACTTCAGAGTTTGTTGAATCTGCCAGAAGAAGATCAACTCCTTTTTCTCCTATCTGTGCCAGTCTTGCAAGGTCAGTTCCAAGTCCATCAACTGGAGTAAGATCTATTTTAAAATCCCCTGTAAAAAGAGCTGTTCCTGCTGGAGTTGTTACAAGAATTGAATAAGAATCTGCTATTGAGTGTGTTACTCTTATAAATTCTACATTAAAATATTTTCCTACTTTTACTTTTGAACGGTTTTTAACCTCTCTCATCTTAGGAAGATCTCTCATTTTTAAATTTTCAAATTTTCCTTCAATAAGAGCTAAAGTAAGTTTTCCTGAAAAAATTGAAACTTCTTTATCTATTTTTTGATAAAGATATGGTATTGAACCTATATGGTCTTCATGTCCATGAGTTACAAAAAGCCCTTTTATCTTACTTTTATTATTCTCTACATAAGAAAAATCTGGAATTACAAGATCTATTCCTAAAAGTCCTTCTCCAGGAAATCCAACTCCACAGTCTATTATAATTATCTCATCTCTGTATTGGACAAGAGTCATATTTTTTCCTATTTCATCTAGTCCTCCAAGAGGAATAACATACATTTTTTCCTCTTTATTTTCTTTTATTTCTTTAATCTCTTTTATATTTTTTACCTCTTTTATTTCACTATTTTCAGAAAGATAAACTGCTTTTTTTCTATTTTCTGAAACTTTTCCTTTTCTACTTTTCTGCTGTTTCTTTACTGTCTTTTCCATTTTGCTCCCTTTTATCTCGTAAATAAGAATTATTTTTCACCATATAGGGATAAATACTCATCTATAAATGCTTTTGCTACACCTCCAGCAACAGCTCCTCCACTTCCTGCTCCTTGAAGAAGCACTACAAAAACTATTTCTGGATTATCTGCTGGAAAATATCCAGCAACCCATGCATGGGTTTCTTTAAATTGTGAGTTCTGTGCTGATCCACTCTTTGCAGCAATTTTTAAACCTTCTGTTCTCAGTATTTTCCCTGTTCCATTCTTTTCTTCCACTACTCCTATCATTGCATTTTTAAGTAATCTATAATATTCCTTAGGATATTTGACATCTACATTTTTTATTTTTTCTGTTTCCTCTTTAGTTTGTCCATCTGTTATGTAATCTACAAGCCTTGGTCTGTAAGCATATCCCTGATTAGCTAAAACAGAATAAGCCTGTGCTACCTGAAGAGGTGTTGCTGTCATATATCCCTGTCCTATTGCAAAGATAATTGTATCACCTGTATACCATCCTTCTTTAAACCTTTTCTTTTTCCATTCAGGAGATGGGACAAGACCACTTTTTTCTCCAGGAATATCAATTCCTGTTGGTCTTCCAAATCCAAAATTTTTAACATTTTTTGTTATTACTCCAGAGCCATATTGATGAGCTGCTCTATAGAAATAAACATTGGCAGATTCAATAATCGCTTTTCTTAAATCAACATAACCATGTCCTGTTCTTTTCCATGATCTCCACTGCCATTCACCTATTCTGTAAGCTCCATCATCATAAAATTTTTCATAAGGATCTAATCCTGCTTCTAAAAATGAAAAAGCCACAAATGGTTTAAACACTGATCCAGGAGGATATTCTCCTGAAATAGATTTATTTGTAAGAGGTTTTCTTTTGTCATAAAGAATTTCATTCCATAAGTCAGAAGGAATTGTAGAGCTGAAAGTATTTAAAGGATAAGTTGGATAACTTACCATAGTAAGAACTTTTCCATCTTTTGGATTTAATGCAATCATACTTCCAACAAGTTTTCTTTCCTTAAATACATTTTCCATATATCTCTGAAGTCTCATATCAATTGTCAGATGAACATCTTTACCTTTTACTGATGGCTTATTTTTTATAACCTTCTGGACAATTGATCTTGCATTTACTTCAAAATATTCAAACCCTTTTTCTCCTCTTAAGACTTTGTCATATTCTTTTTCTATTCCCTCTTTTCCAATGACATCTCTGTCATCATATCCCTCATCTTTTAAAATTTCATATTCCTTATTTGAAATTTTTTTAACATATCCTATAACATGAGAAGCTGTTTCATCTTCTATATATTTTCTTTTGAAATATGTTTCTATATTAAGATAAGGAAATTCATTTTTTCTTTCAAGTATCTTGTGAGCAGTTTCTTCGTCTAAATCTTCCATTATGGTATTTTCTCTTGTGTACATAGAAATTTCCCCATACTTTATTCTTTTTTCAATATACTCCTCACTGCGACCTGTAAGAGAACTTAAATCTTTTAAAATTTTATCATTGTATTTTCTTTCATTCAGATAATTAAGCCTGTAACCTATTTTATTTGTAGCAACTATTTCTCCATTTGCATCAACAATATTTCCTCTTAAGGCATCAACTCTTACAAATTTTACACGGTTATTTTCAGCCTTGTATTTATACTCTTCTCCCATGTAAATCTGAAGATAACCCATTCTCACTACAAGCAGAAAAAATATCCCTACTATTGCAATTTTCACTATCCAGCATCTGTCAGAATTATTTTCTCCCAGTCTCACATGCTTCATTTTTCTGCTTTTTAAATCTTTCAGTCTCATTGTTTCACTGCACCTGCTTTAGTTTTTTTATACAGTTTCATAAAAAGTAAATTGAAAAGATTATAAAAAACAAAAGGAACAAAAATTCCAATGTAATCTAAACCTTTTTCAAAAACCAATGCCCATAAAATCTGTTCTGCAACAGAAAATATCACAACATTTATATAGGTATATTCCAGATGCTTTAATATCTGATAAAAAATTATATAAAACAGAGCAAAGAAAAAAAGTATTTCAACTATTCTTTCAGTCTGAAGAGAGTAAATAACTCCCATAACAGCTGCCAAAATAATTGATTTTTCTGTTTTGAGATTTGTCAGATACAATAAATAAGGCATAATAAATATTCCATTAGATATTTGTATGGAAATGCTTCCCACTATAAAAATTAAAATCAGGTAAATTATATCCAGCATTCTCTTTTCCCTCTGCTCTTTATTTTAAACTTACATAAATTATTCAACAACTACAACAATTTTGTTTTGTAAATCATTTTTTTCAACAAATTTGTCAATTCCAAGTTTTTTTCCTATTTTGTATGCTATATAGTAATCCTCTTTATTGTAGTTAATAAGAGTATCTGTACCTTTTACTGCTTCTTTTTTCTGTGTTACATCATTATAACCATCTTTTTTAAGAGTATCTGCATAAATACCTGCCGTTGCACTGTCTCCAACTACTTCAACATTAAATATTTTTCTTTCTTCTTTTCCAAGAACAAACACAACATTAGCAAGTGTAGGTATTGTAGCATCTTCTTTTATTTTAAAATATTTTTCATTAATAGACATTACAAGCTCTTCAACTTTTTCTTTTGGAAGATCATTTACTATAACATAACTTTGTTCCCCGTTTGTTTCATAGTTTGCTGCATTAAATTTAACTCCCAATTCTTTACGAAGCTTTTCTCCAGTTCTTCTTGCATGTCCTGCTCTTCCATTTGCATTTAATATATCAACTATTATATTTTCATTTGCAATATTTTTCATATCTTTCTCTCTTAAAAGATCATCAAACATAGATTCCATATTTGAAGTTAAAATATGTCTTCTGTCATTTATCATAACTTCTGGAATATTTCTTGCATTTTTAACATTAATGTCTACTTCTCCAAACTTTATAACTTTATATTTTTCAACTTTTTCAGGAAGAACTCCATTTACTCTGTTTAAAATTTCTTCATAGTTTTTAACTTTTATTAAATCTCTGAAACTTATATCTTTATCAACTTGAATGTCAAAAGGAATTTTTATTGCAAGTTTATCTTCATAAACTACAAATATATTATCCTTTCCTATAATCATATATCTGTCCCACTCTTTTATATCTTTGTTTCCACTTATAAGATTATAAATTAAAGTTCCTGTAAGCACAACTAAAACAATGAAACCTCCAAGAACATATTTTACTCTTGGATTTGACGATTTATTTCTGTTAAATTTCACCTGTCAACAACTCCTTTTCACACCCAGTAATTTTTACATTAACTTCATCATTTACATTTAAAATTAAATCTTCCCTATCTTTTATTTTTACTCTCAGATAATTTTCACTGTATCCATAGTATCCGTTTCCTTTTTTCTCTTCAATAAGAACATTCAGAACTTTTCCTATATACTTTTTCCTTACCTCTACAGCACTTTCTTTTTCAGAGTTTTCTAAATCTGCTGCCCTTCTTTTCTTTTCAGCAGGAGATACTTTATTTTCAAAAGAAGCTGCAAGAGTATTTTCTCTTTCTGAATAAGGAAACACATGAAGTGTAGAAAAACCTATTTCTTTTATCATCTGTTTGCTGCTTTCATACATTTCTTCTGTTTCTCCAGGAAAACCTACAATAACATCTGCTGTATATTCTATATTAGGTACATTTTCTCTTAAAAGAGAAAGTCTTTCTCTTATAAGCGATGTTCCATATTTTCTTCTCATTCCCTTTAAGACTTCATCATTACATGACTGAAGAGATATATGAAGATGTGGCATTATTTTTTTATTATTTTTCATTATTTCAACAAATCTGCCATTAATCTTATCAGGATACATAGAACCTATTCTTACTCTTGTAATTCCTTCAACTTTAACTACAGCTTCAAGAAGATCTTCAAAAGTTATCTTTTCATCAAAATCTTCTCCATATGCACCAAGATTTATTCCTATAAGAATTATTTCTTTAAAACCTTCTGCTGCTAATTTTTCTGCTTCTTCTATTATATTTTCAAGTTTTCTTGATCTGCTTTTTCCTCTTCCAAAAGGAATTTTGCAGTATGAGCAAAAATTATTACATCCATCCTGAATCTTTATATAAGCTCTTGACATTTCTCTGTATGTTGAAAATTCAAGTTCTTTATACTCATTTTCTTTAAAAATATCACTAAGCACAACATGAGAGGAAGATGATTTCCCCTCTATATTTTCTATAAGGTCTATAACCTCTGTTTTATTACTGTTTCCTACAACATAATCAACTTCATCTATTTCAAGAAGCTCTTTTCCATTTGTCTGAGCATAACACCCTGTAACAATAACTTTTGATTTGTCGTTTGCTTTTTTAGCTCTTCTTAGAATATTTCTTGTTTTCCTATCTGCTACAGATGTAACTGTGCATGAATTTATAACATAAAAATCTGCACTTTCTTCAAATGGCACTTCTTCATATCCAAGTTTTATAAGTTTATTCTTAAGGCTCTCTGTTTCATATTGATTTACTTTACAGCCTAAAGTATAAAATGCTACTTTTTTATTGAAACTCATTTACTAATATTCCTCCTACTACGATAGAAGCTGTCTCTGCTCTCAATATATTTTTTCCAAGTGTAACTATTCTTATATTTTCAATTGATTTCAGATATTCTATCTCGCTTATATCAAAGCCCCCTTCAGCTCCTATTAAGTACAGAACTTTCTTTGGTACAGTTTCAAGTCCTTTTAAAAGATTTTTTAAACTGTACTCCTCCTCACATTCATAAGGAACAATTACCAAATCATACTGTGAATAATCTACATCTTTTAATTTTTTTATATTTTCTATTTCAAGAAGCTTTACTCTTTGACATTGTTTTGTTGCTTCTTTTACAATAACATCCCATTTATCTTTTTTCCCATTTAGTTTTACAATTGTTCTTTTAGTTTCAAGGGGAATTATTTTATCAACACCTATTTCTGTAAGTTTTTGAATACTAAGCTCCATCTTATCATTTTTGATTATACTTAATCCAGCTGTTATTTCTGTATTTTTTATTGTTGTATCTTTCTTTATCTCAACAATATCAAGAGTGATTTCTTTTTTATCAATAACAGCTACCTTACAGATATATTCATTTTCACCATCAACAGCTCTTACAGTTTCTCCCTCTTTAACCCTGAAAGAGTTTTTTAAATGATTAACATCATTTTTATCATCTATTATAATTTTATCAAGATTAATATTTTTACTCTCTATTATAACACTTATCACAATAAACTCCTATATCATATCTCTGTTTTTTATAAGTTCTGCCAGTGTTGTACTTTTTAAAATTTCTTTCATAGCGCTGTCTAGTTTTCTCCAAATGCAACTATTATTGCAATTTTCTTCATTACAGTCCTTTGTTTCTTTTACATTTTCATTGCAGTTTATAACTTTTGTGTCATCATCAAGAATTTTATAGAGCTTATAAAGAGTTACACTTTCAGGCTCACTCATAAGTCTGTATCCTCCGTTAGGCCCTCTTTTTCCCTCAATTATATTTTCATTTTTAAGTTTATAAAGAATCTGTTCAAGGTATTGAACTGAAATATCCTCTTTTTCTGAAATTTCTTTTATTCTTACAAGTCTTCCTTTAGAACTTTCATCTGCTATATAAACAAGTGCTTTTAAACCATATCTTACTTTTGTACTTATTTTCATTTTTTCTACTCCTTAATTTCAAAATGTTCCTTTGCTTTATTGGTTACCATTCTCCCTCTTGGAGTTCTTTTTATATATCCTGTTTTAACCAAATAAGGTTCATAAACCTCTTCTATTGTTCTTTTATCTTCTCCTAGAAGGAGTGAAAGAGTCTCTATACCAACTGGACCTCCTCCATAATTTTTCATTATTGAAAAAATAATATTTCTGTCAAGTTCATCAAGACCTTCATTATCAACTCCTAAAAGTCTTAACGCTTCTCCTGCTATTCTTTTTGTAATAATTCCATTTCCTTTTATTTCAGAATAATCTCTTACTCTTTTTAAAAAACGATTTGCTATTCTTGGTGTTCCTCTGCTTCTTCTTGCAATCTCAGAAGCTCCTTCTCTTTCTATTTCTACTCCTAAAACTTTTGCTCCTCTTATAAGAATCTGTATAAGTTCTTCTTCTGTATAATATTCCATTCTATGACTTACACCAAATCTGTCTCTCAACGGAGAACTTAAAAGCCCTGCTCTTGTTGTTGCACCTATAAGAGTAAATTTTGGAAGTTCTATTCTTATAGATCTTGCAGCTGGCCCTTTTCCAATTATTATATCCAGCTCTCCATCTTCCATAGCAGGATAAAGAATTTCCTCTACTGAAGTATTAAGCCTGTGTATTTCATCTATGAAAAGAATGTCATTTTCTTCAAGAGATGTAAGTATAGCAGCTAAATCTCCTGCCTTATCAAGAACAGGACCTGAAGTAATTTTAAGATTTACATTCATCTCATTGGCAATTACACCAGCAAGAGTTGTTTTTCCAAGTCCTGGAGGTCCATATAAAAGTGTATGGTCTATACATCCTCCTCTTCTTTTGGCTGCTTCAATAAATATTCCCATTTTTTCTTTTAAATTTGTCTGACCTATATATTCTGAAAATCTTTTTGGTCTGAGACTTTTCTGAGAATCTGTTTCATTGGCAAGCTCTTTGTCTGTAACTATTCTGTCCATTAAAAATCTCTGCTCCTTTAAATAAATGTTACAACAGCAAACTGTACAAGTCCTATTACTCCTCCAAGAACTGCTCCTATATACTCAATATGCTTTAATTCTTTCTTTGCAAGAGTAATTATTATTTCCTCAATTTTTTCCAAAGAAAAAGCATTTACTTTTTCAACTATAATACTTTTAATATCTACTTTACTTTCAAGATATTCTGCAAAAACTGTCATCATCTCATCTTTATTTTCTAAAATGCTTTGTTTTATAATATTTCTTATTTTATCAAGCATAGACTCACTCAAAAAAAATGCTGCCATTGGAAAATTTTTAATAATCTCCTCTTTCAGCCTTGATTCAAGTATTCTATCTACAACAGCACCTATATTTTCTTCTATATCTTCAGATGATATTTTTGATATTATATCTTTTATAGACACAAGTTCATTATTAACAACTTCTGCAATGCTATTTCCTATTTCATTTCTTCTTTTAGGAAGCAGTCCTTGTATTTTGAAAAAAATTAAATTAACTTCTTTATATGGTCTGAAAAGCATTTTGATAGCAATAAAATTAGTTATCCATCCTATCAATGCTCCTATTAAAACCAGTAAAAAACATTTAAGTATCATTTTGCCATATTCTCCCATTATATTCTTTATCTATTTTATAAATTATTATATCATTTAACACTGTTTTTTTAAAGTTTTTTATTGGGTTTCATTACTTTTATAAAATTATTTTTTATTTCATTTCTGATTTCAAAAAATAAAAAATCACAGGCTCATATTTTTAAATCAGAGCCTGTGAAAATTTTACTTATTTGTTTTTCTTGCAAGCATTACAAGAGGAATTAAAAGCAGAATAAGAACTCCACTTCCAATTATTATATCATTTACTCCCATTATAGCAGCTTGCTCTGTAATTATATTATTTATTACAACAAGTTTATCTTGAAATGTTCCTGCTGTATTATGAAGATAAGATATAAAATTTGGATTTCCTGTATTTACTGCTGCCACCATATCCTGATGATGTATTGCCATTCTGTGATTCCAAAAATTTACAGAAAGAGATGTACCAAAACTATTTCCTATATTTCTCATAAAATTATAAAGTCCTGAAGCTCCTGCCATTTCTCTGTCTGAAATTTCAGAAAGAGTAATTGTATTAAGAGGCAAAAAGAAAAAACCAAGACCTATTCCTGAAAGAAATCTTGAAAAAGCTATATACCCTGCTGTTACATCTGGAGTGTAGTTTCCTGTTGCAAAACTTGAAATTGTAAAAGATATAAATCCAAATACAACAACCTTTCTTGCATCAAATCTATTAAGCTGTGTTCCAAGAATTGGAGCTATAAACATTATAGCTATTCCAAGAGTTGAGGTTGCCATACCACTTTTAAAAGCTGTGTATCCCATATAGTTTTGAAGCCATAAAGGAATTACCACAACAGAAGCGAAAAAAGCAGCTGATCCTATTGAAATACTCAGTGCTCCAACAGTAAAATTCCTGTTTAGAAAAAGTTTTATATTTACCATAGGATCTTTATGATACCATTCCCATATTGTAAGAAGAGTTAAAAATACAAAAGCCAGTATTGCAAGAACTACTATTGTTTTACTTGAAAACCAATCAAGGTCATTTCCTTTATCAAGCATTATTTGAAGAGATGATATTCCTATTGTTAAAAATATAAGTCCTACTATATCTATAGGAGCTTTTTCTGTTTTATCTTTATATCCTCTCTTCTTAAAGATATAATAAACTACATATGTAGATAAAATTCCAAAAGGCACATTTATATAAAAACATCCTCTCCATGAAAACGAATCTGTTATCCATCCTCCTATCACTGGACCAAGAACTAGAGCAAGAATTATTGTCATAGACCATATTCCAAGAGCAACAGCCTTTTTATCTTTAGGATAAAATCCCATCATAAGAGTTTGTGAAAGAGGAATCATACTTGCTCCAACTATTCCTTGAAGTACTCTTGCAAAAAGAAGAAATCCAAAGTTAAAACTTATTCCACATAAAACACTTGCTATTGTAAAAAAAAGTGTTGCCATTATATATTGTCTTACTATTCCAAATCTTTTTGTAAGCCAGCCTATAAGAGGAAGAAAAATAGCTTCAGATACAGCATAAGATGTTATAACCCATGTCCCCTGTGTTGGAGCAACAGCAAAATCTCCTGCAATATGTGAAAGAGAAACATTTACAATGGTACTGTCAAGAACATTCATAAAAGATCCTATTGAAAGAGCAACAGTTGCCAGTATAATGTCTAATGATATTCCCATACCAGCCTCCTACTTTTTTCCTATATTATTTTTTATTATTTTATCAATTTCTTTATTCATTTCAGTTTCATCAACTGTATAAAGATTAGATTCTTCTCTTTCATAAGGAACTATATTTTTATTTATTATATCTGTATTTATTTCAACCGTCATAGAACTTCCAACAGGAATATTTCCATTTTCTTTGAGACTGTCCTCATCAAAAACTACACGGACTGGAACTCTCTGAACAATTTTTATCCAGTTACCTGTTGCATTCTGAGCTGGAATAAGAGAAAGTGCACTTCCTGTTCCAGCTGAAATTCCTTGAATATATCCACTGTATATTTTGCCATTTATATCACTTTTCATTCTTACTCTGTCACCAATTTTAATATTTTTCATCTGAGTTTCTTTAAGATTGACATCTACCCATATATTTTTTAAATTAATAATAGTCATAAGTTCTTGGGAAGGATTAACTTGTTGTCCTAAAAAGACTGATTTTTTTACTATTTTTCCACTTTCAGGGGCATAAACTTTTGTTCTCATAAGATTTACATAAGCATTTTTATAAGCTGCAATTGCTCTTTGAACATCAGGGTGATTATAGATAGAACTACTTTCTGCCTGAGTTTTAGCATTTATAAGAGCTTTTCTACTTTGATTTACCGCAGCCTGAGCTATTCTAAAATTATTTTTGCTTGTTTCATATTGAAGTTTACTTATAAGTCCTGCATTATAAGAGGCTCTGTCCATAGCAAAATCTGTCTCTGCTTTCTTTAACTGACTTTCTCTTGAAATCAGTTCATCTTCTATTTGTCCTGCATTAGAAGTTAAATTAAAGTAAGCACGGACTGATTTTCCTAAATCAGCCGCTGCATTTTCTAAAGCTATTTTATAATCTGTATCATCTATTGAGGCTATCAGCTGACCTTTCTGAACTTCCTGAGTATTTTCTGCAGCTATTATTTTTATACGCCCTGATGTCTGTGCTGTAACAACATTTTGACTGCTGTTTACATAAGCATTTTCTGTTTTAACATAACGCTTTCCATAAAATACCCAATAAGCTCCATAACCTGCACCTATTAATATTAAAATAAAAATAAACAAAGACATTTTTCCCAAAGCTTTTTTCCTCTGTTTATTATCCTGCTCTTTTTTATCTTTTTCATCTATATAATTTTCTGCTTTTTTTATATTTTTTTCATCAATTTTATTTTCATCCATGTTAATTTCCTCCTACTTTCTATATGATCCCCCTGCTGCATTTATTAAATTTAACTGCTGCACATAATATTTTAAGTGTTTCTGCTTATTTGAAAGAATCTTTTCTGTAAAATTATATTTATCTAAAAGATATTCATATTCTGATTTTGTTCCTATTTTAAGTCTCTTTTCATTTTCATGAAGTATTTTTTTCTCATTTATAATATTCATATCTGAATTTAAAAGTGATTTTTTTAAAGTTTTTGTCTTATAAAGTTCATTGCCTATTTCATTATAAGCATTTATAACAGCTTTATTATATTCTTCAATAAAGATATTTAAATCTATTCCTGCTATTTTATAATTACTTCTTATACTTCCTTCATGAAAAATAGGAAGATAAATACTTGGTCCTATAAATCCTAAAATAGATCCCTTTTTAAGAACATTATTAAAATTAACTGCTTCAAATCCATATGATCCGTTTATACTGAACCGAGGATAAAAATCAGCTTTCGCTGATTTTAAATGTTCTTCCTGAGCATTTATAAGCATTAAATAATATTCTATATCAGGTCTGGAAACTATTATATCTGAATTTATACTTTGAGGTATTTTTACTTTTTCTGCAAAAATAGTATCCATACTACAAGTGTTCTGTGATAATATCTCCTTTATTTTCTCTGAACTCTCATTTCCTGCAAGAATATTTAAATTATTTAAAGTTATCTGTTTGTTCATATTGTTCTCTTCTATAAGAGAATCTAAAAGTCTTATATTATTTTCAAGAGTCCATAAATTTTCTTCTGTTCCTGTTCCTATTTTTATTGATTTTTTATAAAGATTTTTTACTTTTACCAATATATTTTTTTGCTCTGTAAGATTTTTTTCTTCTTCCTGCAAATATTTCCAATAAACATAAAGTTTTGCTATCTTTCCTGCAACATTGATTTCTATCCACTTTGAATTTATTTTCACTGCTTCAGTACGATATTTTTGTTCTTCAGCTAAAGATTTAAACTTATTGAAAATATCAGCATCATATCCAGCTTCCAGTCCAAGAGTTCCTATATTAAATATTTTTCCACCAAAAGGAGGAAGCACTGTTCCATTTTTACTTGTCTTTTCTCTTTTAAAATTTCCTGAAAAGTCAATATGCAGTCCCCCTTGAGCCTCTGCTAATTTAACAGCTTCATTTGATTTTTCTATATTAAGCTGTGCTATTTTTAAATCATTGTTTTCTGATAAAACTAAATTTATAAGACTATTTAAAGTTTCATCATCATAAATGCTCCACCAGTTGTCTTCTGTAAAAATAAGTTTTTCCTGTTCTTCTGTTCCTGTAATAATATCCTTTGCTCTCACTAGTTCTCTGGTTTCTGTTTTAGGTATCAAAGAACATCCTGCAAAAGAAATCATTAAAAACATAAAAATTATTTTTTTGTTCATTCTTCTGTTTTTTCCTCCTTTTTCTTTAAAAAATTTATACCCTAATTAGAAGTAAAAAATCCTGCAAAAGTTTAAATAAAAATAAAAAAAAGAGCAGTCAAATAGTTAAAAAATAATTTTTTAACATATTTAAATGCCCTTTTCCCTTTTATACATCTATCATTACAATGTCCCGTTTTTCTATAAGCTCTTTTATACTTTCTTCTGAAAGAGATACTTTATAAGTTACTCTATCATGATATCCTTTTTCTATAATTTCATCTCCATTTTTATAAATTACTTGCTCTACCTCAGCTGTTTTATCATATCCAAAATCAAGTATATAAACTACTTTTTTAACATAATCAACTATTCCTGCTTCCTGAATCGCAAGTTTTGCAGTTTTAGCATAAGCTCTTACCAATCCTCCTGCACCAAGTTTTATCCCTCCAAAATAACGAGTTGCAACAACTGCAAGATTTTCTGCCTCCATATAAGTTATTATATCACCCATTGGTTTTCCAGCTGTCCCTTTTGGCTCTCCATCATCATCTACTTTAAAATATTCCTGTCCATTATCAGTAACTTTATAAGCTGAACAATTATGAGTAGCATCACTGTGCTTAGCTTTTATCATTTCTATAAATTTTTCTGCTTCTTCCTTTGTAGATATAGGTTTTATATAACCTATAAATTTTGATTTTTTTTCTTCAAATTCAATAACACACTCTTTTCCTACTGTCCTCATCGGCTCTCCCTAAAAAATAATAAGATTTATTAAAAAATATACTCCTTTTGACAAAGTATAAATCATTCTTCCTAAAATTCCTGTCCATGCAAGAAAAATTATAAGAATTAAACCATATTTATCATAATCAAAAACCTTATATCTTAAACTTTCATCTCCCATACTTGCTATTATTCTTGAACCATCAAGAGGAGGAATCGGTATAAGGTTAAAAACTCCAAGAATTATATTTATATGTATAAAATATCCTACAATATCTGCCCCTACATAAGTTGTAAATGGGTAATATTTAAAAATAATACTTCCTATTAATGCAAGTAAAAAATTTACCATAACTCCTGCAGAAACTACAAGAAATTCTCCCTTTCTCCCATTTCTCAAATAATTATAATTTACAGGAACTGGCTTTGCCCACCCCATTATAACAGGAAAACCTCCTAAAATCAAAAGAACTGGAAGAATTGTTCCTAAAGGATCAAGATGTTTCAAAGGATTTAATGAAAGTCTTTCATAATATAAGGCTGTATTATCACCACATAATTTCGCCATATATCCATGTCCTAATTCATGAAGGAGCAAAGAAAATATTAGAATAAAAATATATATAAGAATATATGGTCTAAATATTAAATTAAAACCAACATTATATATAAAAAATACAAAAATAATTATTCCAAGTATTTTTACACCTATTGGAAATCCTCCGTTTTCATACTTTAATCTTTCAAAATATCTTTTAATTTCATCAAACATATTTTTCCTTCCTTAACTTATTTTTTTCTATATAATTTCTTTTTTAAAAATAAGACAGCTAATATTATATAAATAAAAATTATAAATTTCAATGTTAAATCACCATCGTACTTTATTATTAGATAGGGAATCTTACTGAAAAAGTTTAATAATACCTCTATCATATTATAAATTCCTTGAAGCAAAGGAGAGACTGCCAAAATAAATATCTCTGGAATAAAAAAACTTATAAATCCAAGTGTTACAAAAATCATTCCAATAGGAGTAAGAATAAAATTTGTAAAATATGAAAGAAAAGGAATCGTTCCAAAGAAATAAACTGATACTGGAGTTATAAAAATTTGAATTATTCCTGTAAAAATTAAAAAATTTAAAATATTTTTATATTTTATTTCTTTTACAATACGCCATTCAGGATATATGTATACGATTGAAAATAAACAAAGATAAGAAAATATAAAAGATAAATTTCCGAGAGACACAGGATTTATAATAAGATTTATTATAACTGCAAGAGCAAGCGATTTTCTTATATCACTTTTTTCATAAAATATTTTCCCTGTAAGAAAAACAGCTCCCATTATATAGGCTCTGAAAGCTGAAGGACTATCTGTTATTCCAAGCATATAAAATGTAAGAAAAATTAAGGCAAGACCATATTTAATTTCTCTCTTCATTTTAAAAATATTTAATATAAAAAGAATTATCCCTGTAACAACTCCTATATGAAGTCCAGATATAGCAAGAAGATGAGCTGTTCCACAGTAAGTAAATTTCTCTCTTATATTATCATAAATATACCTTCTTTCTCCTAAAACTACTCCTTTTAAAAAATTGCTGCATCTATTAGATAGATATTTTTCTAAAGTTTGAAATCTTTTTTCAAAAAATACTTCAAATCTATTTAAAGGAATTTCTTTTTTATCTTTTACTTTAAAATCATAAAAATTATACTTATCAGAAATTTTTTCTCCAAATCCATAGAAAATATATTTTCCATCAGGTATATTTTCAACGGAAATATAAATATTTTCCAAAGGAAATTTATTTTCTATTTTTTCTACCCTCCCTCTTCCATTTACTATATTACTTTTAATTTCAATCATTCCTTCTCTGTTAAACCCTTCAAAGTCAACAGATAATAAAACTCTTAGCAAAAATATAATCAAAACTATATAATAAACAGGCTTTCTTATTTTAAAACCAAAATAAAGATAAAGAAGAAAAAATGCTGACATAAAAAATAATGTAAAAAAAGGGACAAAGTATAACCCTGCCCCTGCTGTTAAAATTTCAACTGCTGCCAATATTATGCTGCCCATAACCTGCCCCTTAAAAACTTTTAATTTTCCTTATATTTATAATAAAAGAAAAATGCCGCTATAAAAGATAATGCAGAAAAAATTGCTGTTCCATAAATCCCATATTTTGTTACAGCTCCTGCTGTTCCTCCCAAAACCAAAATAAACGGAAGAATAAGAATTGAAAGCATAAATGCCATTTTTAAGAAAAATCCTTGTATTCCAAAGCATATTCCTTCTATTTTATTTCCTGTTCTTTCTGTAATTCTGCTGCTTATTTCACTAAGCATTGCTGGAGGGAATATAAATGCTCCACCTGCCACAGGAATTCCTATAAGTCCAAAAAGAATAAATCCAAATGAAACAGGAATGATTTTCCCAAGAAGAAAAAGCATTATTGTAAATATTGTAAGAAGACTTAAACACCCTAGCATTACTTTTCTATATCCTATTTTTTTAGAAAGTATGTTTGTTGGATAGAAAAACAGAGCTGAAACTCCGAAAAGAATAGCTGAAGCTATTGTTATCTGACTTTTTCCATATCCCATTATATCTTCAACATAATAATTCATAGTTGCTCTTAAAGTATTAAAACCTACAAAGAAGAACAGAAGTCCAAAAAGATAATATATAAAATTTTTGTCTGCTGTTATTACTTGCATTGTTTCTTTAAATGTTATTTTTGATGTTTCCCCTTTTGAATAATTTTTTTCAGATACACCAAAAACTGTTATAAATCCTCCAAGAGAAGCAGCTATACTTAAAATTATTACCATTCCTCTTATTCCTAAAACTGTATCTCCATCTCCTATTATTTTTATAAGAACTCCTGGAATTATCATTGCCACTGCTGTGTATAAAAGTCTGAATACTGACTGCCAAGTTGAAAGATCCAATCTCTCTTCCATCGTAGTTCCTATTTCAGGGATAAGAGCATTATATGGTGCTCCTACTATTGTATAAAAAGTAAAAAACAGAGAACCTATTACAGCAAGATAAATAAATGTAATTGTATCATTTCCTAAAGGAGGATAAAAAAATGCAACTGTTGCAAGTCCTAAAGGAATGCTTCCTGCTGCTATAAAAGGAATCCTTCTTCCCCATCTTGTATTTATTTTATCTGAAATATATCCCACTGCTGGATCTGTAATCATATCAACAATTCTTGAAATTGCAAGAGCTATTGAAATAAGAACTGGAGCCATAACAGGTTTTAAGCCCGAGCTCTCTGGAGGCAGATAAAAATATAAAATCCACTGTGCAAAAATTTGGTCAGCTATTGCATAGCTTACACCCATTCCATAAAATATTTGTGTCTTTTTAGATAAGTTCATTTTTACTCTCCCACTCCTTTGAAATTCATCAAAGGTATTTTTCTATTTACATATGGATTTATTATTCCATATATTTTTCCTGCTTTTTCATTAAATTCAAGATATTTTCTTTCATCTTCTGAAAGAATTTTTTGAATGTTTTTTAGTGAAGTTATAATTTTTATATTTTCTTCATGTTTTAATTTCTTTAAATATTCTCTTCCTCTTTCAGAAAATCCCATAATTCTTATATACGGAATTCTTCTTTTTGCATCCTCTGTTATATCTTTTGTAATTCCAAGAAGTATATGAATCAGTATTCTTTGAATTCTTCCTATTGTAAATCTTCTTGTCATTATTCTTTTTAAAAATTCTTCATAATTTTCACATATAAAAGCAGCTTCATAAAGTCTGTTATCAAATCCCTCTTCCATATCCTGAATATTTTTTAGATTTTCTTTCTGAGATAAAATTCCATATCTTATAAGATTATAAAATTCAGAAATTTTTACTGTTCTTTCTTCAGAAACAGCCTTTAAAATTATCTCTAATGATTTTTCAGGAATAAACTTTCTGATTTTTTTTACATCTTCTTTATTTTCAAACATCTTTCTTATTCCTGTTGCACTTGCAATATTTTCATCATACTCATGAGAATGATAATCTACACCCTCTCTTTTTAATGTATAAGGAATTATTTCAGATTTCCAAAACTCTAAAGCTCTTAAATATTCTATTCCTAAAATATCATTTGATTTTACTGTGTATTCTTTTCCCATAAAAATTTCTGCAGCTTTACTATAAGCAGTAGGATAAGAATCTCCCTGTTTTAGATATTTCTGAAGCTCTTCTATAAAATCTTTATTTTCTTCAAGCTGTATTATTTTTTTTAATTTGTCAATATCACTGCTTTCTGAACCAAAAATCATTTTTGAAACTTTTAAATAATTTAAAATTCCTACAGCTCCTCTTGCAAAAATTTCTGCACTTTGAACAGAATAAAAAACAGGAAGTTCAGCTACAATATCCACACCTTCTGCAATAGCTGATTCTGCTCTTTCCCATCTGTTTAAAAAAGCAGGTTCTCCTCTTTGAACAAAGTCTCCACTCATGACAGCTATTACTACATCGCCTTTTTCCTTAGCTTTTTTTAAATGATACTTATGTCCATTATGAAAAGGATTATACTCAACTACAATTCCTACTCCTGTCATGACATCTCCTTCCAAATTTTCATTCTCACTATAATATACCACAAATTTTTAAACTATTCTTTGTATTTTTTTTTATTTTATACTATAATTGAGTATGTTAATATAATCCAAATCGGAGGAAAAAAATTATGCTTATAACTTGTGATATAGGGAATACTCATATTGTTACTGGAGTTTTTGACAATACAGGGAATATTCTTCTTACATTTAGAATAGCAACAAACGAAAGAATGACTGAAGATGAATTTTTCTCATACTTCAGAAATATTTCAAAATTTAATAATATTAAAATTCAAGATGTAAATGGTATCATACTTTCATCTGTTGTACCTAACCTTATTACAATATTTCAGTTTTTTGGAAGAAAATATTTTAACATTGAACCTATGATAGTAAGCCTTGATAAAAAACTTCCGTTCACATTTGCACCAAATATAAACCCAACTGGTTTCGGAGCTGACAGAATAATAGATATTGTGCAAGCTTTAAAAGATTTCCCAGATAAAGAAACTCTTATAATTTTTGATCTTGGAACAGCAACTACTTATGATGTTCTTCAAAAAAATGTCCGTATAGGAGGAGGAATCCTTCCAGGAATAGAAATGGGAATAAATGCTCTTTGCAATAATACTGCAAAACTTCCAAAAGTTAAGTTCACTTCTCCTGAATCAGTTCTTGGAGTAGATACAATAACTCAGATTCAGGCTGGTATATTCTATGGATATGCAGGACAAATAAAACATATCATCAAAAAAATAAAAGAAATTGTAGGAGAAGATGCTTATGTAATTGCAACAGGAGGACTTGGAAAAATTCTTTCTGCTGAAATTGAAGAAATTGATGAATATTGCCACGATTTAAGTAGTAAAGGACTTTATAGTATTTATCAAGATAATAAAGATGAAAATAATTAAAAAACTGACTGCTGCAAATAAAATGCAGCAGTTTTATTTTTACTTTTAAAACAAAAACAGGTGCTGAAATCAACACCTGTTTCTGTATTTATCTTTTAAGTCTGGATTGGTTAGTTAATTTTTTAACTCAAACTAGAATGTATAAGTCCATCCAATGTAGAATTCTCCGTAGTATTTGTCTGAATCTTTACTTCCTGTATCGTTTCCTCCATTTTTAACATAAGAAGTTCCATTTCCTTCTTCTTCCCATTCAAACATATCATATTCATAGTATCCAGAAATTGTTAAGTTTTCTGTTACAGCATAAGATGCATTTAACCATAAGATATGAGAATTGTTGTCATGTTTTAAAGTATACGCATTTGTTGTATCTTTTCCATCTATTTCAATATCATTAGCAAATTCCCAAGCATATTGAACACCAACATTTAATTTTTCTCCTTGATATATTGGCATAGATGCTCTTAATTGATGTCTGTACCAGTGGTCAATTCCTGCTGCTGTTCTTTCTCCTTCTGCAACTATATTAGATTCAGTTTTGAAATAGTATCCTAAAGTAACTGGTCCAACTGTTACTGCAACTGGAGTTGCTTCAACATAGTATCCATCTCTTCCTGACTCTGCATCATTAGTTGATTGGTATGCAGCATCAATATTTCCTGAGAACATTCCATAGTTATATTTAGTTCTTAAGTAATATCTATCCATATCTTTTTCTTGTCTCCATCTAGCTCCAACAGATAGATTATCATTTACTTTTTTCCAAGCATCTAAATCTATTCTGTAAGATCCATTTGAATGGATTCCTTCATCAGAGTCAACAGACCAAGATTTTCTTGCCATTAAATCAAATGTCCAATCATCATATGCTAATCCAACATAGTTAGAGAAGTGCATTCCTTCTGCAACATCTAATCCTCCAGAAGTATTATCAAATTCTAATCCTTGTCCAACATATGTAACTGTTAAAGCTGGTGCTGCAACTGGTGCTTCTTCAACGACAGTAACTTCTTCTACTGCAGGGACTACTTCTTTTGTATAAGCAACTGAAGATACAAGTGATAATGCTCCTAATAAAAGTACTAATTTTTTCATAATAAAATCCTCCCTCAAATATTTTCTCAAACATAAAATATATAAAAAATTATATACTCTATGATATGTAAGTATTTTAAACCTCTGTGTTACTCAGAGGTCAAGGATTTTATAGGAATTTTTAATACTCTCATTTCTGGTTCATTTTCTTCTTCAAAAAGAGAAATATTTTCTATAAAAAGATCTCCTGATATTTCATATCCATTTTCTTTTATCTTTTCCATAAGTTCTTCTATTGCTGAAGATCTTGTTCTATCCTTTTTCAAATATAAAAGAGCATATTCTCCTTCAGGAAAAATGTATTTATCAGGATAGCTTTCTATATCTGCTTTTATTATAAATCTATCACATCTATAATTTTCTTTTAAAATATTTTCCTTTGATATTCCTTTTCCACAAAATTGTTTTTTAAGCCAAACAAAATCTCTCTTATATCTTTTTAGTTCTTTTTCCACAAATCTTTTATGATTCTTTTCAATATCCTCAACATCTATAAAGATTCCCTTTTCTTCTTTACAAGTTTTTATGCAAAAGAAATCTTCTTGTTCGTCATTAAAATTTTCTTTTTGTTTTTCCTCTTCCATATCATTAAGATATTCCATATATTTTTCATGACTTTCTAGAATTTTCATATTTTTTTCAATTTCTTCTATCTCTCTTTTACTTTCTTCTATTTTATTTTTCATTATTTCAAGAATAGAAGGATAATTTTTTTCTTCCACATATTTTCCCATTTTTTTTATTGTATCAAGTGAAAATCCTAATTTTCTAAGTTTTAATACTATTTTAAAATTTTGAATACTGTTTTTATCATAATATCTGTAATTACTATCATCATTTCTTATAGCTCTTATGACTCCCTCTCTGTCATAATGAAGAATTGTATTTTTATTTACTCCCAATATTTTTGCCAGTTCCCCTACTGTAAATAATTCCGTTTTACCTTTCATAACCAAATGCCTAAAAATTTCCTTTCTTTTTTAAATAAATAATATAAAGGACTCTCTGACAGTTGAGAAGGCTGTCTCAGAGTCCTTTTGAGAAATTATTATACTAAAAGGTTAGCACTTTTAATATAAATCAATTTTAAAGGTCTGAGTCGCTCACAAGTCAACCTCTTTTTTTATATCACTTTTAATTTAAAAAGAAACTATTTCATAAAAAAATATCTGTAAAATTTATTTTTACAGATATCTATAATAATTTCGTTGTTTCTGATTTATTTCTCCTCTGTTTTTTTCTCTTCCTCTTTTTTAAAATCAATTTCTTTTAAAAACCATTTTTTTGCTTTTAAAATTACAACTAAAAGAATAAAATAATGAATGTATTTAAATTGTTCAAATCTTTTTCCAAAAATTCTATCACAGATAAAAATAAGAGCTGCCCAACCTAAAAAAATTAATATTAATATTCCTACAAATTTAAACCATGATTTCCAGAAAGTATTTTTTTCTCCACTGTTTTCCATTTTATTTTTTACCTGCCTTTATAAAATTATTACAAGATACACTGCTGCTATAGATCCTATAACTGTCAGAATCATATTTTTAAAAATATATGTTAAAACCACTGCTGTAACTGCTCCTATAAAAGATGCAATGTTATTTCCCTCTACAGCTCTGAATACATCGGGAAGAATTAAAGCCCCCAATGCTGAATAAGGAATACATTTCAAAAACAAAGTCATTCTTTTAGAAAGATTCATTTTAGAAACAATATGAAAAGGAAGAAGTCTTGGTATATATGTTACTACAGCCATTCCTATTATAACAAGTAAAATTTTATTTATCATTTTCTTTCTCCTCCTTTTCTAATAAAAAGCTTCCTGCAAAAGATGCCGCTATTATTGCAATAATTATGCTCCAACCTTTTGGAAGAAAGCTCATTTCTTTTGCTCCCCAATTAATAACTCCAGAAAGAATTACAATAGCTGTCACATATTTTGATTTTTTCATCTGAGGAACTATCATTGCTATAAACAAAGCATAAATTGCTATTCCCATGCTTACACTTAAATCTTTTGGAAGAAATTCTCCAAAAATATATCCTAATATACTAAATCCCCACCATGCTAAATGAGTTATAAACTCAAGAGAAAGCATATATTCAGCTTTTATTTTTCCCTCTGTAAGAGAGGCTATTGAAAATGATTCATCTGTTATTCCATATGCAATAACAGGAATTAATTTTTTGCAATTTTCATCAAGCCTTTTACTTATTGCAGAACTCATAAGAAAATGTCTTAAGTTTACTAGAAAAGTAGTAAAAATAATACTTCCTGAACCTACACCAAGCATTATAAGATTTACTCCCATAAACTGACTTGCTCCAGCAAAAACAAAAAATGAGAAAGCAAAAGTTTCAAAAAGGGAAAAACCTCCTGATTTACAAATAAGTCCAAAAGTTGCTGCCACAGGTGCATAACCTATAACTACAGGAAAGCCCATTTTAAATCCTTTTTTTATTTCATCAACATTCATAAAAATCCTCCCCATATCCCCAAAAATAATACTTAATTATACCATAATTTTTTATAAAATAAGAAATAAAATATATATAAAATAAAAGAGAGATGACTAAATCATCTCTCTTTCATAGGGACTACATATTTTAAACTTTAGGGTAGGGTTATATTTATGATTTCTTATTCATCATGGTTTAATTATAGAGGATGTTTGTGTCATAAATATGTCAAATAAAAATTTTTTTAAAAAACATTTAATTTTTTTACTTTTTTTATTTCCCTTTAAATTTCAATGATATATTCCCTTATTCTTTCTATTAAATTACATTTTTATTAATAAATTCCTTGTGCAAGCATTGCGTCTGCCACTTTTTTAAATCCTGCAATATTTGCTCCTGCTGCAAGAGTTGTATTGTATTCAACACTCATAGCTTTTGCTTTTGCATAGATTCCTTTCATTATTTGATGAAGTTTTGCATCTACTTCTTCTGCTGTCCATTGATATCTCATACTATTTTGGCTCATTTCAAGAGCAGATACTGCAACTCCTCCTGCATTAGCTGCTTTTCCAGGAGCATGAGGAATTTTATTTTCATCAAATAATTCAACAGCTTCTGGAGTACATGGCATATTTGCTGCCTCACATACAACTTTTACTCCATTTGCAACTATTTGTTTTGCATCTTCTAGGTTTAATTCATTTTGAATTGCACATGGTATTACTATATCAACTTTTCTTTCCCATGGTTTTCTTCCAGCAACATATTCTATATTAAATTTTTCAGCATAATCTTTTAGTGTAAGATTTGTATGTTCTCTTAAATAAAGCATGTATTCTATTTGTTCTTCTGAAAGTCCTTCAGGAACATAAACATATCCATCTTTTTCAGAAATAGTTACTACCTTTCCTCCTAGTTCTGTAACTTTTTTACATACTCCCCATGCTACATTTCCATATCCAGAAACTGCTACAGTTTTTCCTTCTATGCTCTCTCCCATGTCATTTAATATTTCCTGAACAAAATATGTAACTCCATATCCTGTTGCTTCTGGTCTTATTAAACTTCCTCCAAAATTTATATTTTTACCTGTAAGAACTCCATTTTCAAAAGCTCCTTTTATTCTTCTGTAATGTCCATATAAATATCCTATTTCTTTTCCACCTACACCAATATCTCCTGCAGGTACATCTACATCAGGACCTATATGACGATATAGTTCTGTCATAAAGCTTTCACAGAATCTTCTGATTTCTCTATCTGATTTTCCAATAGGATCAAAGTCACTTCCACCTTTTCCTCCTCCAATTGGAAGACCAGTTAATGAGTTTTTAAAAGTCTGTTCAAAAGCTAAAAATTTCATTGTTCCTATTTTTACTGCTGGGTGAAATCTAAGTCCTCCTTTATATGGACCAATAACACCATTAAACTGCACTCTGAATCCTCTGTTTACTTGGATATTTCCGTTGTCATCTTCCCAAGGAACTCTGAATATAATTTGTCTTTCAGGTTCACACATTCTTGCTAAAAGGTTACTCTCTATATATTGAGGATTTTTTTCTATGAAAGGGATTAAGCTCACAAGAACTTCTTCTACAGCCTGAATAAATTCACTGTCATTTCCATCTCTTTTCTTTACATCTTCAATAACTTGTTCTACATATTCTCTTGCTGATACCATATGTGATTCCTCCTTAAATTTTATATTACTGTTCTATTTAACAATAAATAGCCCTTCCAGTCAATATTTTTTTATTAATATTCTATATTTCTTTATTATTTTTATATTTATAAAATATATAAATTTTTAATTTTTATTATAAATATACTAAAATATAAAATTGTTAACCTTCAGAAAAATAAAAGTTGATAATAAGAATTTTCAATGATACCATTATAGAAAATATATTTTGAGGAGATTTTTATGACAAAATATAAAATTCTGGAAATTTTAAGAAATAATAGTAAATCTTTTATTTCAGGAGAAATATTAAGCAGTAAACTTGGAGTAAGTCGTACTGCAATTTGGAAAGGAATTAATTCTCTTAAAGAAAAAGGTTACAAAATTGAAGGAATAAATAACAAAGGGTATAAACTTATTGATGATAATGAAGATATTATATCTGAATATGAAATTAAAAAAAATCTTTTTTCAAAAGAACTTGGAAAACATATTTATTGTTTTGAGAAAATAGATTCTACAAATACATATGCAAAACTACACAGTTTCTCTCTGGAGCATGGTGATGTTATTATCGCTGAAGAACAAACAAAAGGAAGAGGAAGATTTGAAAAACTTTTCTACTCTCCAAAAGAGTCTGGAATATATATGACTGTAATCTTTAAAAAAAATGTATTTCAAGACTCTCTTAGACTTTTCTCTGCTGCTGTTTCTCTTGCTGTCTTTAATGCAATAAAAAAATACACTGGCTTTTCTCCTACTCTTAGTTGGAATGATATAAATATATCAGGAAAAAAAATCTGTGGTATCCTAACAGAATGTTCTCTTGAAGGAGAAACAGGAAAAATTGAATATGCTGTCACAGGTATTGGAATAAATGTTAATAACAGTAATTTTCCTAAAAATTTAAAAAATAAAAATACCTCTTTAAAAATAGAACTTAATAAATCTATAAATAGAGCTGGGCTTATTTCAGCTGTTCTAAATGAAATGGAAGATTTTGTTTGTTGTAGAAAATATATTTCTAACAGAAAGAAAATTTTAAAAGAATATATGGAAAGAACCAATCTTCTTAACAAAAATATTGAAATAAAAATTCCTGAAAAAAAAATCACAGGAAAAATTATAGGAATAAATGATACTGGAGGACTTATTATTTTAAAAGAAAACCAAAAAATAAAAACAGTATATAATGGAGAACTTAAAATTCTTTCTTAAATAAAGGAGCATAAATTGAACGAACTTATATTATTTTTTTATTTTTTTATTGTAATCATTATAGGAATTTTATCTTTTAAAAAAGTTAAAAATAACAGTGATTTTTTTGTTGCAGGAAAAAAAGCAGGTGTTTTACAAGTTTCAGGAAGTCTTTTAGCATCTATTCTAGGTAGTTCTGCAATAATTGGAAGTGTTGATTTTGCATATATCAGTGGCTGGGCAGGAAGTTCTCTTATGCTATGTGCTGCTTTTGGTCTTATTCTTCTTTATCCTCTTACTAATTATATAAAAAATTTCAAAGGATATAATCTTCCAAATATGCTTGGAAATTTTTATGGTGAAGAAGTTCAAAAAATTTCATCTCTTCTTATACCTGTAGCATGGCTTGGAGTTATAGCTTCACAAATAATGGGAGCAGCAAAAATTATTACAATTCTTTCATCATTTACATACACTCAGGGAGTCTGTATTTCAGGAGCTGTTTTTATTTTTTATACAATTCTTGGAGGACAGCTTTCCATTATAAAAACAGATTTTGTACAGTTAATTTTTATTCTTTTAGGAATAATTCTTACATTTTCATACATTGCACCTGAGCCTATTTCTGAAACTGTCCCTCAGTTTATAAATGAAAATTTTACATACTTGGATTTATTTATTATGATACTTACTTATTCAACTACATATCTTGTAGGGCCTGACATTTATTCAAGACTTTTCTGCTCTAAAAATGAAAAAGTCATGAAAAATTCAATTATTGTCTCTGTATGTTTTCTTATTCCATTAGCTTATATTTTTGCTAGAATTGGAATATATGGTTCACAAATATTTGAAAGTTCTCAAGTAGGAAAAGAATCTGTTCTCCTTATGATAGCAGATAAAAAACTTCCTCATTTTATTTCTTTTAGTTTATATTTTGGGCTTCTTTCTGCTGTAATTTCATCAGCAGACACAACTCTTTTAACAGCCTCGTCTCTTGCTGCACAAGTCTTTTTAGAGGATTTAAAAAGTAAAAAAGCTATTTTTATTACCAGAATACTAACTATAATTTTGGGAATTGCTGCTGTTATTATTTCATTAAAAATGAAATATATACTTTCTACTCTTCTTCTAGCTCTCGCTGTCTATTCAGGAGCTTTTATTATTCCTGTTCTTGTAGGTATATTTGGTTTCAGAACTAGAAAAGAAGTAGTTATATCAGCTATTATTTTAGGAGGAATAACTGCCCTTATAGGAAAATTATATGGAGGAGACATAGGAAACTTTTTAGCAGCTGGAGCTTTTTTAATAAATGGAGGTATTTTATACCTAGGAAATAAATTAAAATAAAAAAGGGCTGTTGCATTTTCTAATTTACAAAATAAAATTTTATAAATTTGCAACAGCACCATATATTTTTAATCTAAATCTTCTTCAACTAAAAGATTTATCTCATGCCAGTCATAATATTCCTGCATTTTAAAAGGTATAGTATTATTTTTATAAGCAAGAGCTATCATTTCATCAGCATCTAATTTATAAACTATATGATGATTTTCAAAATCATCATTTATCATTTCATGATATGCTTCATATTTTCCATTTTTCTTCATTTCATCTATTATATTTTTAATTTCTTTTTCTGTTAATCTTTCCATAAGTCTCCTTTCCAAAATCTATATATAAAAAGTTTATTTTTTTACTCAACTATATTTATACCATATTTCAGAAAAGATGACAAGTTTTCTATTCTTCTTTAATTCTTCATTATATTTTTTATTCAATTACAAATGTTTCTATATTTTCTGCATCTGTATATTCTTTCAAATATTCTGAAGATTTCTTTAAAATTTCATCTAAATTTTCACAAGATGTAAAACAATAAATAACTGTCAGTATTTTTTTAGACTTCAATGTTACCATAGCTTTTGTTGAATCACTTGTAGGGCTTCCAAAAGCTCCCTCTTCGTCTGTAAGGAGAGGAAGATTTTCTATATTTATATCATCTTTTCCTATTCCTTTGTATACTTCCCCTTCTTCTCCCTTTCTAAGAATTATATTCCCCTTTATATTTTCTAAATCATAAGATCCTACAGAAAATCCAGTTTCAAGAGATATAAGGTTATTAACATCTACAACTGTATTTATTTCATATAGACCTTTTCCTTGCTTTATTCTTCTGTAAAGAGCTTCTGATGAAACTCTGTAACGGTTAGGATCTTTTCCTAAAAGTTTATAAGCTTTTTTAGAGCATGATATATTTTCTATCCCATTAATTCCTTTTTCTTCAATTTCTGCAATAATTTTAGGAAAAATTTCTCCCTCTAATTTTTCCCATAATTTTTCATTTTTTTCTTCAACTTTTACATCATAAACCAAACATCCAAGTCTTATGCTTTCTACTTTTTCTTTTACTGTACCATCAATTTTTATTTCCATTTTTATATCTCCTTTTATAAATTTTGTTCTAATATTATTTTAAATTCATAAAAAAACGGACTGTTGTAATAAATGATTAACATCAGTCCCATTTTAAGATAAATATATTTTTTTATTTTATTATAAAAGTCCTCTGTTTTTTAATTCTGCAGATAATTTTTCTCTAATTTCCTCTAAAGATATTATATTTGATAAAGTTATTTTGCAAGGAACAGAAACTTTATCATCAAAGCTTTTTGACATTACAAATATGTCTGCATCTTCTGGAACTACTGTAGCCAAATCTTTATGCCCTACTTCTGCATTTATTCCTAACTCTTTAAGAACTTTTTTTATGTTCATCTCAAGCATAAAGCTGCTTCCTAATCCTGAACCACATACTGTAATTATTTTCATAACAAACCTCCCATTTTTTATTTAAATATCTCTTCTGTTATATCTTTAACAAAAAATCCAGGATATTTTTCATTAACAAACTTTTCTCCATAAGTTTGTGTCTCTTTTATGAATCTTGAAACAAGTTTGTAATCTCCCAGTTGTCTTACAGCTGTTTCCACTACAAGAATTTTTGCTGTGTCTTCTTTTTTTATCTTTTCTCCCTCAATAAAAAATTGACCTTCAGTTAAAAATGGAGTACATACTTTTTCAATAACCTCTTCTCTGCTTGAAAGATTTAATAATTTTTTTACATCAGAGTTGCTTTTCATTTCTACAAAAATACTGTAATACATATTATACCTCCATTCACTTTCTTTTAATCATACTAAGATTTTCTAGTCTAAGTATATATTTTTTGCTTTCAATTGTCAATAAGAGGACAAATAAAAAACCACTCAGTTATGAGTGGTTTATAACTTCCTGCTTGGAAGATTTTATACATTGGAGGCGACGACCAGATTCGAACTGGTGGTGGAGATTTTGCAGACCTCTGCCTTACCACTTGGCGACATCGCCCTCCGAAATTAAATTGTACATGGTGCTCAGAGGCGGAATCGAACCACCGACACGGGGATTTTCAGTCCCCTGCTCTACCGACTGAGCTATCTGAGCATCATTATGGCGGGAGTGACGAGATTCGAACTCGCGACCTCCTACGTGACAGGCAGGCGCTCTAACCAACTGAGCTACACCCCCATAATGGTGGTCACAATAGGACTTGAACCTATGACCCCCTGCTTGTAAGGCAGGTGCTCTCCCAACTGAGCTATGCGACCCACATAAATTAGTATACTAAATATTATGAATTTTTGCAAGCACTTTTTTACTTCAATTTAAAATTTTTTATATTTTTAAAAGAAAATTTAACATTTTCAATAATCTTTTTGTTCATTTTCTTTGTATGCACAAAGAAAATGAACAAAAGAAAACTATAATTCTAATAAAAATATTATAATTTTTTATCTAGTAAATTTCATTTATAAAAACTTTTAGTAAAAGTTTTAAGTTCACAGGCATTTTCATCATATTTTTTACAGATATTAAATTTTCAACTCTATCGTAATTTTTTATAAGATGACACATATAAGTATATATTTCCTGAGCTATAATTCTATCATTTTCTACTGAAAAATAAATACTTTCTGCAAAAGATAATTTATCTATTTCATTTATATACTTTCTGTTTACAAAAAAATCTCTTAAGGATTTATAAATTTTTATTTTATTTTCAATAACAGGATTTTCTATATAATTTTTTATAAAATTTCCTATTTCATCATATGGTTCTCCTGTTTTTAAATCAATTCCACTTTCTTTATATTCAAGAATTTCTTTTCCTTTTCCTAGAAAAAAATCATATTCAGAAGAAGAAACACCCAATTCCTCTGCACTTCTCATCTTGATTTTTAGAAATATAGATCTTGATTTGATTGTAGGAAGAATATTAAGATTATTTGCCAGAAGAATGAAAAAATTACCTTTTTCAGGCTCTTCTATCATTTTTAAAAGAGCATTAGCTGCTTCTTTTTTCATCTTTTCAATATCCTTAAGAATAAATATTCTATTTCCTCCTTCATAGGAAGTCGTTGAAATTCTATAGGCTATTTCACGAATCTGATCTATCTTTATTCCACCAACATCTTCATAAATTTCTAAATCTCCATGTGTAAGGCTGTCCATTCTTATACAGCTCTCACATACTCCACAGAAATCGTTCTCAGCATTTCTGCAAGTAAGTGCTTTAGCATAGCTGAGAGCAAACTCTGTCACAAGATCTCTATCTTCTCCATAGAAAATATAAGTCCCTTGTTCCCTTTTACTCTTAAGCTCATTTATTAAAAAATTTTTTGCCTCTTCATTGGAAATTATATCTTTAAACATTTCTATCTTTCTGCTTTCTCTATTTTCTTTAATACTTTAAGCTGATCCATGGCCATTCCTGCTCCTATAACCACACTTAAAAGAGGATTTTCTGCAAGTCTTACACTAAGATGTGTATGCTGAGATATAAGCACTGGGAAATTTTTTATAAGAGAACCTCCACCTGCCATAACTATTCCTCTGTCAACTATATCTGCTGCTAGTTCAGGAGGAGTCTTTTCAAGAACTTCTTTTACACACATAACTATTTCCATAAGAGAATCAGATATAGCTTCCCTTACTTCTTCTGATGTTATTGTAATTGATTTAGGAAGTCCCATTATTAAATCTCTTCCTTTTACTACAAGGCTTTCTTCTTCTTCTAAAGGAATAGCTGTTCCTATTTTAATTTTAATTTCTTCAGCTGTTTTATCTCCTATAAGAAGATTATGAGTTTTTTTAATGTATTTTATTATATCCATATCAAAATTGTTGCTGGCAGTTCTTATTGTCTTACTTACAACAGTTCCTCCAAAAGAGATTACTGCCACATCAGTAGATCCTCCACCAATGTCAACTATCATATTCCCTGTAGGAGCTGATATATCTATTCCTGCTCCAAGAGCTGCAGCTCTTGCCTCTTCAATAAGATAAGCTCTCTTTGCTCCTGCTGAAAGTGCTGCTTCCAAAACTGCTCTTTTTTCAACACCTGTTACATCTATAGGAACACATATCATTACATCAGGCATGAAGATTGTGTTTCCAAAGACTTTTTTTATAAAGTATTTTATCATAGCCTCTGTTACATCGTAGTCTGCTATTACACCTTCACTTAAAGGTTTTATAGCAACAATTGAATCAGGTGTCTTCCCTATCATTTCCTTAGCTTCGTTTCCTACTGCAAGAACTTTTCTTGTTTCTTTTTCCACTGCTACAACTGAAGGTTCATTTAAAACTATCTTCTTTTGTTTTTTGCTGTAAACAAGAGTATTAGCAGTTCCCAAATCAATTCCGATACCTTTTCCTGAACCAAAACTAAAATTAAATAATCCCATGCTATTTATCCTCTCCATCCAGATTTTCTTTTATAATCTCTTTTATTTTATCAATGTTTCCATCAATATATAATGCACCTATATAAGCTTCAAAACCTGTTGCTTCTCTGTACTCTGTTACAGAGCATGATCTTGGAAATGTTTTAATATTTCCATTTTTACTTCTGTTTATTAGCTGTTTATATTTTTCATCAACATTTTCAATAATATTTTTTAATATTCTGCTTTGAGTTTTTGCATTTACAGAATTAACCACATGCTTGTTAAGGTTTCTTATATTATATCCTTTAAGTATAAAATATTCTCTTACATAAAGCTCCCATACAGAGTCACCTAAATAGGCAAGCACTACTCCGCTGGTTTCTCTTAAATCTATAGAGACCATGTAGTTTTATCCTTTCCATCTTTTATTTTTATTCCCATTTCTCCAAGTCTGTCTCTTATTTTATCTGAAAGAGCCCAGTTCTTTTCAGTTCTTGCCTCTCTTCTAAGCTCAAGAATGAATTCAACAAGTTCTGAAGTAAGATTTCCTATATTTTCATCATTTTTTAGAAGAACTCCAAGAACTTCCTCCATTATATATCTAATATAAGTTTCTGCTGCTCCTAAATTTTTCATTCCTTCTTCTGAAACTTTTTCTGTATCAACATATTTATTAACTTCTTTAACAAGTTCAAAAATTGCTCCAAGTCCTTGAGCTGTGTTAAAATCTTCATCCATAGCTGCTATAAATTTATTTTTAGTTTCTTCTAAATATGCTGCAAGTCCTTTTAAATCATCTCCATCTTCACTTGCTTTTTCAGAAAGTTTTTCTTTTATTCTAAGCACAGCATTATCTATTCTTTCAAGTCCTGCCTTACTTTGAGTAAGTTCTGCATCTGAAAAATCTATTGGTTTTCTGTAGTGAGAACTTAAAACAAAAAATCTTATTACTCTTCCTTCATAATGTTCAAGAACTTCTCTTAAAAGGAAAAAGTTTCCTAAAGATTTTGACATTTTTTCTCCATTTACATTTATATAACCATTATGCATCCAATATCTTGCATATTCCCCATGGCTGCTACATCTTGACTGAGCTATTTCATTTTCATGGTGTGGGAATATTAAATCTTGTCCTCCTCCATGAATGTCAAAAGTATCTCCAAGATATCTGCTTGACATAGCTGAACATTCTATATGCCATCCTGGTCTTCCTTTTCCCCATGGAGAATCCCAGCTTGGTTCTCCCTCTTTTGCTTTTTTCCAAAGAGCAAAGTCAACAGGAGAGCGTTTTATATCGTTTACCTCTATTCTTGCCCCTGCTTTAAGATTTTCTATATTTTGTCCTGAAAGGCATCCATAGTCATCTTTATCTTTTTCCACTTCAAAATATACATCTCCATCAGCTTCATAAGCATAACCATTATCAATAAGATTTTTTATTATTTTTATCATATCTCCAATATGTTCTGTTGCTCTTGGTCTAATCATTCCTTCTTCTTTAAGATTTACTTTTTTAGTATCTTCAAAGTAAGCATTTATATATTTATGAGCTATTTCTTTAAGAGATACTCCTTCCTGATTAGCTCTTGCTATCATTTTATCATCTACATCTGTAAAGTTTTGAACATAAGTAACTTTATATCCTCTATATTCAAAATATCTTCTCACTGTATCAAAAAATATTGCTGGACGGGCATTTCCAATATGAATATAATTGTATACTGTCGGTCCGCATACATACATTGAAATTTCATTTTCTTTTAAAGGAATTAATTCTTCTATTTTTTTGTTCATTGTATTGTATACTCTTATCATATCTTTCCTCCTGATGTTTATTTTTCTATCTCTATCTGAGCATTTATTCTTAATCTTTCAGGGTCATAATAACCATTTGCTTCAATTTTTCCATAATAAGTAGTCATCTTTCCTGATAAAAATTGATTATTTTCTATAGATTTTATATTTTTCTGTGGAACAAAAGTATCTCCTCCAATGCATATATAAATATTTCCTGCTGAATCTTTTTCAATATTTATATTTTCATCATTTTTAAAGTACTCAGCAAAAGTCTCTGCATCTTCTGAAGATTTAAGACCTAAAAGATAATTTCCATTTTCAAGATCCACAACCATTTCGCCATTAAGTTCTGACATAATATCTGCAAAACCTCTTGCAAAAAGTTCTCCTATAAGATTCGCTTTTTTAGTACTGCTTGCTTTATAAGATATAGCTCTTAAAATAAATGTATCAAGCTTTCTTAGATTAGCTGTTGAAATATATAACATATTATCTGATATATACTTATTCATTCTTCTTTCTGTAGGCTGGATACTTAAGTCTTTTATAATTTCATTATCTCCATATATAAAACCTTCAAATAAAATTTTATTTCCTTTTGTATCTCCAGAAACTACTATTCTATCAATTCCGAAAAGTCTTTCCCTCTCCTGATTAAATACAAGAGTTCCAAGGCCATCATCAGCACATTCATTTAATATTTCTATTGTCTTAAGACTTTTCTTATCCTGACTGCTGTGAATGACTTTATCAATTGCTCCTGTATCTGTTCCTGCAAAAAATAATCCTCTGTAAGGTTTAACATATATTTCATCAGAATTTGGTATCCCAATCTCTTCTTTATATTCATCTTTCAGTTTATAGAAGCCATCTTTTACATCAAAATATTTTTTTATTTTCATAAACATAACAGGATAATATAGTCCTGTATCAGCTATTCCTACCACATTTATATCACTGCTGTATATTTTGCTTTGTGATAAAAGGCAGATACTTTTTACTTTTTTCAAAATTTCTTTTTCTGTTATATTTTCTATATTAAAAGTCTCTTCAAATTTTTTAAGTTTTTCTCTGTTTATATTTTTATTGCTGTAAATAAAAGTTGTCCTGTCAGTTATAAAATCATCTGATGTAAGTTTATAAGAATATTCAAAGATCAGAATTCCTGATACAGCTATAGCTGCCAGAAATAAAACTGCTTTTACTATCTTTTTCATTAATCCTCCTGATCAAACTGTCTCTTAATTTTTTTCCATTACTCTTTCAAGTTCTTTTTTTATAATTTCAAGATTGTTTTCATTATCGTATTCTGAGATGCAATATGCTTTTTTTATATCTTTTAATTCTACATTTATTATACTTAATTTTTCATTAAATTTCTCAATTTTTTCTATTATTTTTCCATAAGGAGAAACTGCAAACGAACCACCTGCAAAAACAACACCGTCTTCTGTTCCTACTCTATTAACTGTTACTGCAAAATTTTTATTGTATAATGAACCTGCAATTGAAGCTGTTTCATATAAAGAATTTTCCTCTGATGAAACTGCACTTTCATTTATAAGATTAAATATTATTTCTGCCCCATCAGCTGAAAGAACTCCATTTACTAGAGGATTAAGACCTTCCTCTCCAAGAGTTATTCCTAAAATACCATTTTTACTTTTAAATGTTTTTATATTCTTTCCTCTTGTAAAATATCTTGCTTCACTTCCTCCATTGCTTTTTGAAAGAAATACTTTTTTATGCTCTCCTATAACATTTCCATCTTCAAGACAGAAAGCACAGTTATAATATTTATTCTTTTCTTCTTTAACTGCGCCAAAAATAACTGTTATTTCTCTGCTTAGTTCTAAAAGTTTTTCTGGTACTTTCAAAACAGCTGTTTCATATATAAGATCTTCAAGAAGAGTTCCATTCAATGAAAGTTCAGGAAAAACTACTATATCACATTTCTCCTTTATTCCCTCTTCTGTATATGATATTATCTTCTGCAGATTCTTTTCAACATTCCCTAAATAAGGCTTCATCTGCGAAATTAAAATTTTCATTTTATTTCTCCTTCCTGCTTAAGAAAACTTATATCTTCTATTGTTGTTATTTTTATATTTCCATAATCTCCTGCTGATATTTTTATTTTTCCTCCATATTTTTCCACAAGAGAGGAATCATCAGTCCCAAGAAATTTTTCTTTTTCAGCTTTTTTATAGGCATCTATAAGAATTTTTCCTCTGAATACCTGAGGTGTCTGTGCTGCTACAAGAGTAGATCTTACAGGTGTTGATACAACTATTCCTCTTTCATCTACAATTTTTATTGTATCTTTTACAGGAACTCCTATTACGACTCCATCAATATCTTCATTGCTTTTAAGTTCATTAAAAGCATCTTCAAGATAGCTTTCTTTAAAAAATGGTCTTACTCCATCCTGAACTGCAATAAAAGAATTCTCATCACAAAACTTTAAAGCATTATATATTGAATCTTGTCTTTCTTTTCCACCTTCTGCTATAAATTTAACCTTCTTTATTTCAAATTTTTCACATGCAGCTTTTACTTCATTTATAAGTTCTTTTCCTGTCACAATTACAATATCTGTTATCAGTTCAGATTTTTCTCCTGTTTCAAGAACATTAATAAAAAGTGGTTTTCCTTTATATTCTAAAAATTGTTTTGGATAAGAAAGTCCCATTCTTTTACCTACACCAGCTGCTGCAACTATAAGTGTATATCTTATTTCAGAGTTACTACTGAACAACCTACACCACCTTCACCTTGTCCACCGAATCTAAATTCTTTTACATATCTGCATTTTTTCAAATATTCAACTATGCCTTTTCTTAAAGCTCCTGTTCCGTTTCCATGAATAACTTGAACCTCTTTATATCCATTCATCATAGCTCTGTCAAAGTATGACTCTAATTCATATATAGCTTCTTCAACCATTTTTCCTCTTAAATCTATTTTCGGTTTTACGCTTGTTCTGCTTGATGTTGAAGCAGCTCCATACACTTTTTCCTTTTTCTCTACAATCTTTTTAAGGTCATCAAGAGGAACTTCAAGTTTTAGAATTCCTGCTTGAATAAATGCTGTTTCTTTTGATGGATTTATTTTAAGAACCACAGCATATTGTTTAAGACTCAAAACAAGAACTTTTTCTCCCTCTTTAATATCAATTTTTCTAACTGTTTTAGGTTTTTGCTCTACATTTGCTTTTTTCTCTTGATCAAGGCTTGATCTAAGCATATTAAGACTCTTCTGAACATTTTTCATATCATCTTTTTTATTTTCTTCAGACTGAAGCTTTTTAACAAGAGCTGCAGCTTTGTTCTGCATATCTTTTATCATTGTATCAGCTTTCTCATAAGCTTCTTTTAAAATATTATTCTTTTCTATTTCTAGCTGTCTTAATTTTTCTTCATATTCTTCCTGATCTTTTTTAGCTTTTTGTTTAAGTCTTTCAACTTCAACTTGCATAGCTTCAAGTTCATCAGCTTTATCTTTTATATTAGAAATCATTTTTTCTACTTTTTTATTTTCATCACTTATATATGTTTTAGCTTTTTCTATTACTTCATCACAAACACCAAGTCTTTTTGCAATAGTAAGTGCATTACTTTCTCCAGGAATACCTATAAGAAGTCTATATGTAGGAGAAAGAGTATCAGAATTAAATTCCATTGAAGCTGTTTCTATTTCTTCTTCATTATATCCATAAGCTTTAACTTCACTATAGTGTGTTGTTATCATTGATTTTACTTTTCTTTCTTTCAGATAATCTATTACAGCCATAGCAAAAGCTGATCCTTCAACAGGATCTGTTCCTGAACCAAGTTCATCAAGAAGAACAAGAGAGTTTTTAGTAACACTTGATAAAATTTCCTGAACATTTTTAAGATGTGCCGAAAAAGACGAAAGAGATTGCTCTATACTTTGTTCATCTCCAATATCTGCATAAACACCTGAGAAAAATCCTACACTTGAATTTTCTTTAGCAGGAATAGGAATACCTGCAAGTGCCATAAGAGTAAGAAGTCCAGCTACTTTAAGAGCTACTGTTTTTCCTCCTGTATTTGGTCCTGTTATAAGAAGAGTATTATATTTTCTTCCTATTTCAAATGTAAGAGGAACTACTTTATCTTTTTCAATGAAAGGATGTCTTCCTTCAACAATATTAAGTTGCTCTCTCGCATTAATTTCTGGAATTATACAGTTATTATCAATAGCATATTTTGCTTTTCCATTTAAGAAATCAAGTTCTAAAATATTTTCTCCAATTTTTCTCACATCATCTACATTCATTCTTATTTGATCTGTTATTCTTAAAAGAATTTTTCTTATTTCTTCCCTTTCTCTTGCTTCAAGCTCTCTCATTTTATTATTAAGAGAAACTATTGAAAGAGGTTCTATAAAAACTGTCTGACCACTTGCTGATCTATCGTGTTCAATTCCTTTTATTAATCCTTTAAAATCAAGTTTTACTGGAATAACACTTCTTCCGTCACGAACAGTTACTATTTTTTCCTGAATAGCTTTTGAATAAGCTTCATTTGAAAACATATCATCAAATTTTCTTTTAATATTTGCAGATAAAAGTTTTTTCTGTGCTCTTATATCTCTTAAATCAAGAGAAGCTTCGTCCTGTATCTTTTTTTCATTGTCTATTGTTTTATTAATTATATCTTCTATAAATTTTACAACAGGGACAGATATAAATTTTCCTTTTAACTCTTTATATTTATCAAGATCTTCTAATCTATTTTTAAATAATCTGAAAAGTCTTAGGTTCTGATTAATGTCATAAAGTTCCTCAGGCTCAAAATACATTCCCATAAGATCACATTTTCTAAGAATGTCTAAAATATTTTTCATTCCTGCAGTTTCAATTCCACCATCATATTTAGAGAAATCTATAAAGTCTCTTATAATTTCAAAATCTTTTCTTAAAGAGTTTATATCTTTGTATATTCCAAGTTCTTCAACTCTTTCTTTGTTTTTTTCTATAACCATATATTCATTTAAGCTGTCTTTTAGTTTATTAAATTCTAATATATTATGGCTGTGAGTATTCAATTTTATCACCTTTTTTTATTTTAATTTTCATTATATTATATCATAATACAGAGAAATATTAATAACACTTTATTCATTATTCAAATTTTTCAGACGGAATTTATTTTATTTTTTTACATTTCTTTCTAATTTCTTTAAAAAGTCCTTGATATATTTTCTATATAATGATATAATAATTTGCAATAATTATTTTAGGGGGAGGTGCTCTCAATGCAAAGATGTGAAATTTCTGGTAAAGGAATCACTTTTGGAAACCAAATATCTCACTCTCACAGATTAACAGGAAGAGTTTGGAAACCAAATTTACAACCAGTTACTGTTGTTATCAACGGACAAACATTAAAAATTAAAGTTTGTACTAAAGTTTTAAAGACTATAAAAGGTGCTTCTGAAACTGAATTAATGCAAATTTTAAAAGCAAACGCTAATACTTTAAGTCCAAGAATTACTAAAGCTTTAAGCAAATAGTAAAAACTTTAAAACTTATATGTATTAAAAAAAAGACAGCTTGTTTTACTTAACAAAGCATGTCTTTTTTTTATACTTTATTTTTTATAAAAAACTGGAGTTTAAAAATACTCCAGTCTCTTTCCTATTTCGCTACAAGCTTTTTCCATAGCCTTTGCTATTTTTCCCATTCTTTCTTCATTCCATCTTTCTGGAAAACATGGACAACTCATTGCAGCAATTATTCTATTATTTTTATTAAGTACAGGAACTGCAACTGCTTTTATTTTTTCCGAGTGTTCCATATTATCAAAAGATATTTTTCTGCTGTTTATTTTAATAAGTTCTTTTTTTAGTTCTTCTCTGTCTGTTATTGTATTTTCAGTATATTTAGGAAGAGTTTTTTCTAAAAGTTTATCAAGTTTTGCATTACTCAACTGGCAAATCAAAAGTTTGCTGGCAGCGCCTGCATGAAGAGGGAAAATTGCATTTTCTGACACAGGTATTTTTATAAGATCACTGCTTTCAACTTTTGCTATAGTTCTTATTTTATCTTCCTCAAGTATATTCATTTTAAAAGTCTCTTTAAATTTAAGAGAAAGTTCTTCAAGATAAGGACGGGATATATTTTTTATAAGAGTGTATCTTTCATATTTATTTGCAAAGAAATAAAATTTTTCCCCAAGAGAATATTTTTTATCTTCTATACTTAGATATCTTAACTCTAAAAGTAAGGAAAGAAGTCTGTTTACAGATGCTTTTGAAATATTAAGTTCTCTTGCTATTTCAGCTTGAGTTGCAGCTTCATTATAATACAGATAATTAAATATTCTGTCTGCTTTTTCTACTGCAGGAACTTTGCTTTTATTCTCCATATTCTACCTCATCTTCTTTTTTAAAATTTCACTTTAGGAGTTTCTTTTGCTCCTTCTTCAGCTTTAAAAAGAGTTTCTTCTTTAAAGTTAAATATTCCTGCAAAAATACTTCCAGGAAGCATTTTTACAGCTTGATTATAGGATGTAACAGTATCATTATAAAACTGACGGGCAAAACCTATTTTATCTTCTATTTCTTTAAGCTGTTTCTGAAGTTCAAGGAAATTTATATTTGCTTTTAAATCAGGATAACTTTCCGACACAGCCATAAGCCTTCCTAAAAGTCCACTTATTTCCCCATTTATTTTCATTTTTTCCTCTGTTCCCATAGCATTTATATAACGGTTTCTAGCTGAAATAACAGCATCAAGAGTTTCTCTCTCATGAACTGCATATCCTTTTACTGTTTCTGTAATATTAGGTATTAAATCCATTCTTTTTTGCAACTGTACATCTATTTGACTCCAAGCATTTTTCACTCTTTCATGAAGAGTTACAAATTTATTTTGATAAATTATAGTTATTACTATTATAAAAAGAATAATAGCAATCAAAATAATTATACCTTTCATACTAATCATCTCCTTTTTCAGTTAATTTTCTAAAAAGCACCTCCGCCTCCACGGCCTCCTCCACCTCCGGAAGAACCTCCGCTGAAGCCTCCTCCTCTTCCTCCTGCTGAAGAATGATTTGATTTTGAAACTTCTCTTATTGAACGATTTGCAGCTCCTGATGTTGCTTTTTCTATACTGTGAAATGCACTGCTGTATATATAAGCATTCATTATAGAAGGTCTATAATATCTGCCAACTTCTGTTCCTCTGTTTTCACCTCTTAAACTTTCTATCTTTTTATATCCTTTTGCTACTTTTTCTGCAACTCCAAGAGCTACAGCATAAACAAAATAGTGTTCCCAAATATAAATTGAAGCTGTTTTTGCTTCTTCAAGATTACTATAATCTATTAAAAATTTTTTAAATGCACTCCATTTTGCATAAGCTTCTTCAGCTATTTTAGAAAGTTTTTTTCTTGAAATTATAAATACAATGAAAGGAACTGCTATAAATGTAAATAACATAAATTTTGAATCTCTGAAAACTCCTGTAAGAAAAACACCTCCAGGAAACATAAGAAATCCAGTTACAACCCCCAAAAGAACAGGAATTTTTTTATTTTTTTCTCTCGTAAGACCTTTTTCCTCTAAATCTTTTTCTACTTTTCTGCACCACTCCTTATATTTTGAATAAAAAGCTTTGGCATTTTTCTTTCCTGAAATATAGCTTTCAACATCCTCCATTACAACTTCTGTTCCATCACCCATTTCATTAATATACCATTGAAAGACATATTTTTCATACTCTTTAAGACTAGAAATATCTTTTTCTTCTATTTTTCTTAAAATAGTCCTATGTTCCTTTTTCCCGTTTGAATTTATTATATCTTCTTCTGACATTTGAAAGAAATCTTTTCTTACTAAATCCATAACTGTAGCAAAAAGATGTTCTGGTTTTATTGTAAGTCTTGCTGATACAGCTCCTGCAACTGCTGGTGTATAGTCATCAGGAAGTTCTCTGAAATATTCTCCATATGGAGCTTGTACTTTGTATCTCTTTCCATTTTTTATATATACAAAACTTCCTACAAAAAATATCCAGCATATTACAGCACCAAAAGCTGTCCAGCTAAAGATTGTCATTCTTACAGCTTTTTCTCTTTCTCTATTTGCTTCCTCTGCTAAATTTTTTTCCAAAGCCATAATATCATCAAAAGCTTTATAATTCTTTATATATTTTTTATTTATTTCAGATATTATTTCTTTTGGAAAAAGAATATTTGTCTCAATAAACTCCCCTGGATAATAATTTTTTAAAGAATATTTTATCTTCCTTCCATTTACTATTTCAATATTTCCTGTAAGCGGTCCATGTCCAAAAGCATATATTTTTTCTTTTAAGGTTTCTTCAGGAAGTTCTATTGTTACTTCTATATTTTTTATATTATTCTGCCAGTTTCTTCCCACCATTTTTCTATTGAACTGTGCTGTATCTTTATAAACAGAAATACCTTCAGGAAGAATATAGCTTATAATAAAAGTTTCTTTTTCATTATACAAAGGATAATAAAGCTTTATTTTATAAAGTCCTTCTTTTTCACTTAAAGAATAATATCCTCTGTTTGTTCCTCTTTTTCTTACAGCTTGTATATATTCTCCGTCTTTTTCATAAAATATACTTATATCTTTAGGTTCTCCATAACCTTCTGCATCTATATTATAAATAATTCCATTTATTTTTTCAGCCTTATAAACAACTTGTTCTGTTACTTTAACACTTCCATCTTTTCTTATTTGTGCCAAGATTTTTAAGTCATTTATTTTATAAGATGCTGAAAATAATGCCGAAAAAATTGTAAGAAAAAGTAATGTAAAAATAATTTTTCTCCAAAAATACCTGTATTTTCCCATAAACTCTCCCTCCATATTCAATGTATATTTTTATCTTATCACAACAAACATTAAACCACAAATAAAAAAATCCCCTTTGATATCAATAATCAAAGAAGATTTTTATTTTTTATTATTTTTTTAGCTCCATTATAATATCAAATTTTTCAGGATATTCTTTTCTGCCTGTTTCATAAAATCCAAGACTTTTATAAAAATTTACAACTTTTATATTTTTGGAGCTATCCTCTGTTTGAATTTTAAATATTCTTTTTCCTGAAAGATATATAAATTCCTTTGTATTTTCAAGAAAATATGTCATAAGATATTTTCCTAAGCCATATCCCTGATAATCTTTATGTACAGATATTTCATTTATATAAAAGCTGTTTTCAGAGTACAAATTATTATTTTCTTTTTTTCTTTCATATCCAATAAGAACTCCTACTATCTTATCTTTATCAAATAAAATAAGGCTGTGCTCCCATTTTCCATAAAGAATTCTTTCTCCTTTTTTCTCTCTTATAACATCAGAAATTTTATAATTTGATTTCGGTATAAGATTCAAAAGAGAAACTATTTCTTCTTTATAAAGTTCTCCTGTTTCTTTATCTAGAATATAAAGTGAAAATCCTTTATATTCTCCTAGAAATTTCATGGTTCTATCCTAATTTTGAAAGGAATTTTTCAACATTGATTATAAATCTTTCGTGAGTTCCTTCTCCTACAACAGTTCCATTATGAGTTACTTTAACATCAAATACTAGTCTTCTTCCGTCTATCTTTGTAAGAGTTGACTCACAAACAACTTCGTCTCCTATTTTATTAGCTTTGTTATGTTTTATATTTACAGATATACCAACTGTTGATTCTCCTTCTGCAAGTTCAGACTGAACTAACTCAAAAGATGTTTTCTCCATAAAAGCTATCATCATTGGTGTTCCATATACTTCCAATGTTCCTGAAGCTACTTTTGCTGCTGTTTCTTCTGGGCTTACTGTTCTTGTGTAAGATAATTTCATTCCTTCTTTTAACATATTAGGTGTATCCTCCTGTTTTTTATGATTTATTACAAATATATTATTTCATTAATTGCAAAAATAGTAAAGAAAAATATAAAAGAAAAGAGAGGAAATTTTTTCCTCTCTTCTCAGAAACTATTAGATGTAATTAAAAAACTATTTTACTATTAAATTTTCTCCTGTCATTTCTGCAGGTTGTTTGATTCCTAAAATATGAAGCATTGTTGGAGCTATATCTGCAAGTTTTCCATCTTTTAATGAAACTCCTTCAGTATGATTTGATACATATATAAATGGAACTTCATTTGTTGTATGAGCAGTAAATGGTGCATTAGTTTCAGGATCTACCATAAGTTCTGCATTTCCATGGTCTGCTGTGATTAATACTGTTCCATCAAGAGAAAGAACTGTATCAACAAGTGTTTTTACACATTGATCAACAGCTTTTATAGCTTTTTCAGCTGCTTCTAAAACTCCTGTATGTCCAACCATATCAGGATTTGCAAAGTTTAAAATCACTACATCAAATTTTCCTGATTCTAAAGCTTCTTTTGCTCCTTCAGTAACTTCAAAAGCTGACATTTCAGGTTTTAAATCATATGTAGCAACTTTTGGAGATGCAACAAGTTTTCTTTCTTCTCCAGGATACTGAGCTTCTACTCCTCCATTGAAGAAAAATGTTACATGGGCATATTTTTCTGTTTCTGCAGTTCTTAACTGAGTAAGACCTGCTTTAGAAATTACTTCTCCGAAAGTATTTACTATTTCATCATCTTTATAAATAACAGGTGCATCTATTGTAGAATCGTATTGTCTCATACAATAAACTTTTATTGGATCAATATTTCTGTCAAAGAAAGTAAATTCTTTGTCATTAAATGCTCTTGTTATTTGTCTTGCTCTGTCAGGTCTAAAATTAAAGTTTATTAAAACATCTCCTGATTTTACAAGTCCTTCTTTATCAATAACTGTAGGTTTTACAAATTCATCTGTCACTCCAGCTGCATAAGAAGCTTTTATAGCTTCATCTGCTGAAGACGCCTCTATTCCATTTCCTAAAGTCATATTATCATAAGCAAGTTTTGTTCTATCATAGTTTTTATCTCTGTCCATTGCATAGTATCTTCCAGAAATAGTAGCTATTTTTCCTACTCCTATTTCAGCCATTTTAGCTTCAACTTGAGCTAAGAAGTTTACAGCTGATGATGGAGGAGTATCTCTTCCATCTAAGAAAGCATGAAGATATACTTTTGTTAGTCCATAATTTTTAGCCATTTGAAGAAGTCCATATATGTGGTCTACATGTGAATGAACTCCTCCATCAGAAACAAGCCCTGCAAAGTGAATTGCAGAATTATGTTCTTTTGCATAAGAGAATGCTTCTTTTAAAGCAGGAATTTCATAAAATTCCCCATCTCTTATATCTTTTGTTATTTTTACAAGGGGCTGATAAATTACTCTTCCTGCACCTATATTTAAGTGTCCTACTTCTGAGTTACCCATTTGCCCTTCAGGTAATCCTACTGCTTCTCCTGATGCTTCAAGTCTTGAATGTGGATATTTAGCTAAAAGCTCTGAATATTCTTTTGGATCAGCATTTTTTATAGCATTAACTTGGTTGTCGTGAGTATTTATCCCCCAACCATCTAAAATCATAAGCATTAATGGTTTTTTATTCATTATTTATTTTCCTCTCTAAAATTTTCAAAATTATTAGTTAATTACATTCCAGCTTTTACTATCTTAGCAAAAGATTCTGCTTCAAGAGAAGCTCCTCCAACAAGTCCACCATCAATATCAGCTTGAGCAAGAAGATCTTTTGCATTATCAGCTTTCACTGATCCTCCATATTGGATAGTAATTTCTTCAGCTGCTTCTGCTCCAAACATTTCAGCTAAAACTTTTCTTATAGCTTTATGAGTTTCTTCTGCAATTTCTGGAGTAGCAGTTTTTCCTGTTCCTATTGCCCATACTGGTTCATAAGCAACAACAACTTTAACAGCTTCTTCTTTAGTTAAACCTGCAAGTCCGCCTTTAACTTGAGTTTCGTTTACAAGATCAGTTCTTCCTGCTTCTCTGTCTTCTAATTTTTCTCCTACACAAAGAATTGGAGTTAATCCATAAGATAAAGCACATTTAACTTTTTCATTTATAAATGCGTCTGTTTCGTGGAAGTATTCTCTTCTTTCAGAGTGTCCTAATATTACATATTCAACACCTATAGCTTTTAACATTTCAGGAGAAACTTCTCCAGTATAAGCTCCAGATGCTTTTGGATACATATTTTGAGCAGCAATTTTTATATTTGAACCTTCAACAGCTTTAACTGCATCAGAAAGAGCAGTAAAAGGAGCTCCTATAACGATTCCCACATTTTCAACACCTGCAACAGCTGCTTTTAATTCAGTAAGCATAGCCACTGCATCAGCATTAGTTTTATTCATTTTCCAGTTTCCTGCAATAATAGTTTTTCTCATTTGAAAATCCTCCTAAATATTTTAATTAATATCTCAATATTTTTGCTTTAATGTTTTCATCTTATATTCTAACATAAAATACAATAAACTTCTAATTTACTATAAGTCAATAAATTGATTTTTTGTGATTAATTTTTAAGCATTTTTGATTTTTTTATTTTTTAATATTTTACTTCTATAAAAACTTCTTATAAAAAGAAGGGGCTGCTGATAAAGAAAAAATATAAATATTTTCTGGCTCTCCAGCTTCTTTAATAGCTTTTATCATTTCAAAAACTGTTGCTCCTGTTGTTATTATGTCATCAACTATAAGAATATTTTTACTTTTTGTGGGAAAATCACATCTGAAAGCTGATTTTACATTTAATTTTCTAAGATTCTTTTCTGAAATTCCATGCATAGGAAGTGTATTTTTTCTTCTCTCTGCTTTTTCATAAGATATTCCTATTTCATCAAGAATAAGTTCTACTTGATTAAATCCTCTTGAAAAATATCTTTCTTTGCTCATAGGAACAGGAATAATTGTATCTATATTTTTTTCTCTTATTATTTTTTTTAAGTCACTTTCTATAAGCTTACTTATAAATATACATATATCTTTTCTCCCATTAAGCTTATAATCAATAATAAGATTTCTTATATCGTTTTTATAATCAAAAAGATAAAAAATATTCTTTCTTACATGAAGAATTTTTTTCTTTTCAATTTTTTCCCTACATTCTCTGCATATATAAATTTCATCTTCTTCAACTTCTTTTTTGCATATAGAACATCTTGAATCAAAGAAAAACTTTCTAAGAATTTGATTGAGTTTTAGGCTCAAGATTATTCTCCTTTTCTTTTTTCTTGTCTTTATTAAGAATTTTTGCAGAATACATCTCTGTATATCCACACTCAGCACATATTTTCAGATAGTATGTTCCCATTTCAATTTTTAATCCAGCTTCTTTTTCTGGCACTACAGCCGTTCTTACATAATATTTTTCACATCCACATTTAAGGCATTTAAAATCCAATTTCATCACCCCATATTATGTTTTTTATCCAATTACAAGGTGTTTTTCCCCTGCCATTAAAGATAACAGCATCAAACCTTATGTCATAGTTAAAATATCTGTTTTCTGAAATAAATTTTAGAGCACTGTAATACATATTTCTTTTTTTTCTATAGTCTACTGCATATTCTCCTCTTCCAAAAACATCATTTGTTCTTTGCTTTACCTCAACAAAAACTATTGTTTTATCTTTTTTCATTACAAGATCTATTTCTCCATGTTTTGTAAAATAATTTGCTGTAAGAAGTATATACCCTTTCCTTTCAAGAAATTCTGCAGCATAACCTTCAAAAAGTGCTCCTTGTTCTCTTTTATTCATAAGTAGTATCTGACTTTAATATTTTCTTTAAAAAAGTTTTTCTGTGTATTGGAAGAGGTCCTTTTTCAAGAAGAATTTCTCTGTGAAGTTTTGTTCCATATCCCTTATGTTTTTCAAAAGCATATTCAGGATATTTTTCTGCATTTATAAGCATTATTCTGTCTCTTGTTACTTTAGCTATTATTGAAGCTGCAGCTATTGAAAGGCTTTTAGCATCTCCTTTTACTACTGCCTCCTGCTCTCCTTCATAACCTTTTATTAATTTATTTCCATCAACAAGAACTTTATCAAACTCTGTTCCCTCTTTTTTTATATCTTCAAGAGCTCTTGTCATAGCAAGAAATGTTGCATTTAAAATATTTACCTCATCTATTTCTTCAACTGTTGCTATTCCGACTCCTACATTGCAATAAGCTAAAATTTTATCAAAAAGAATTTCTCTCTTCTTTTCAGAAAGTTTTTTAGAATCATTAATCTCTTCAAAAAAATCATGATATTCATTAATTTTTACTGCTGCAGCAACAACAGATCCTGCAAGAGGTCCTCTTCCTGCTTCGTCAACACCTGCTATATTTCCTTTTTCTCTGTCAAATTCATATAATTCTTTCATTTTACTTTTCACCAATCTCTGTTATTTTTTCTCTGTTAAACCTTAATTTTTTTATAATGTTTTCAAAATCCCCAGGAAGTTTCCCTTTTACTTTTATACTTTCTTTTGTCACAGGATGAATAAATTCAAGCATATATGCGTGAAGCATCTGCCTTTCTGCAAGCTTTGAAGGAGAACCATATGTTGAATCTCCAAGAATAGGATGATTTAAAAATTTCATATGCACTCTTATCTGATGAGTTCTACCTGTTTCAATATTTACTTTCATAAGAGAAAAATCCTGAACTTCATCAATTACTTCATAATTAGTTATAGCAGGTTTTCCATTTATCTCAACAACTGCCATTCTTTTTCTCTCATAAGGATCTCTTCCTATAAGATTTTCTATTCTTCCTGATTTTTGACTAAAATTACCCTTACAAATAGCTATATATGTTTTTTTCATATTTTTACTTTGAAACATTTCTACTAATTTTTCATGTGCTTCATTTGTTTTAGCAATTATTATAAGTCCACTTGTATCCTTATCAAGTCTATGAACTATTCCAGGTCTTATATTGTCTTCATTTATATTTGAAAGACTTTTAAAATGATATAGAAGAGCATTTACCAAAGTCCCTGTATAAATATTCTGTGCTGGATGAACAGTCATATTGCTTGTTTTATTAATAACAGCAATATATTCATCTTCATATACTATATCTATAGGAATATTTTCTGGTTTAAGTTCAGGTACTTCTTCTTCAGGAATTTTTACCTCAACTATTTCATTTCCTTTTAATTTTGTTCCTGCTTTTTTTATATCTTTTCCATTTACTTTTACAAGTCCATCTTCTATAAGTTTCTGAACTCCTGCTCTGCTCATTTCTTCAAGCATACTCTGCAGAAAAATATCAAGTCTTTTTCCTATGAATTTTTCTTCTGCAGAAAATTTTAATTCTTTCATAAAATACCCCGCAATTATACCTTTATACCATAATTATAGCACCCATCAAACAATTTTAAAACCTAAAATAATTGACATAAAGTTTTAAAAATGATACCATATTCTGTACGAACAATGAAATATATATTTAGGTAGAGGTTGCGGAAAACAAGATTAAGCTGAAACAGCACGACAAAGCATTGAAGTCAGCCCAAAGGGAATTCCGCCGAAAGATTTAATTTGTCAGATTAAAGTCTTGGGCATACAGAAAATATCTGTATGACTGACATTAGTTTACTGCTGATGTAGAGCTATCAATTTTATCAAAATTATTGTTTAATTTGATATTATTATTAACATCTGCCATGAAAAAAATCCCATGGCAGTTTTTTTTACCTAAAATTCATTGTTATTTAATATTTTTAGGGAGGATTAATAAAAAATGAATGAAAATTTAAATGAGAGAAGAGGTTGGTTTATAGAAATATTAAAACTGTCTCCTGTTGTTATTTTAGGAGTACTTATGGTTGCTGTAGGACTTGATGTTCTTGTTGCTGCTCCTATTGCAGTAATGTTTGCTGCACTTGTTGCATTCATCACTGAAAAATTTACTTTCCAAAAAATAGTTGATTCCGCTGTTGACAGCGTAAAAGAAATTCAACTTGTTTTCTTTATTCTTATGCTTGCTTATGCTATGGCTGAAACTTTTATGGCAACAGGAGTTGGAGCTTCTATTATCATTATGTCTCTTAACTTTGGACTTACTGCAAAGACAATAGCTGTTACTGGAATTATTGTAACAAGTCTTTTATCTGTTGCAATAGGAAGTTCATGGGGAACATTTGCTGCCTGTGCACCTGTATTTTTATGGCTTAACCATATTGTAGGAGGAAATATCCTTCTTACTACAGCAGCTATTGCTGGAGGAGCTTGCTTTGGAGATAATATAGGACTTATATCAGATACAACTGTAGTAAGTTCAGGTATTCAAAAAGTTGAAGTAATAGACAGAATAAAGCATCAAGGTGTTTGGTCTCTTTCATGTCTTGTTTTAAGTATAATAACTTTTTATGGTGTTTCTGTTTTTATGGGGCTTCCTGATACTGTAGGAAGTGCAAGTGAAGCTATAAATAATATTCCTCAGTCTGTATGGTCTGCTCTTGCAGCTGAAAGAGAATCAGCAGTAACTTTACTTAAACAAGTTCAAAGTGGTATCCCTGCATATATGGGAATTCCTCTTCTTCTTGTTCTTGCTGCTGCTGTAAAGGGACTTCCTACTCTTTTATGTTTGTTCCTTGGAATATTTTCTTCTCTTATTTTTGGAATTTTTGCAGGAACAATTACAATAACTGCTGAAGCTGCTCAAGCTGCTGCAGAAATGGGAAAAACAGCAATAGATCTTAAAGGTTTCATTGAACTTATATATACTGGATTTTCAGGAGCAGGAGCATGGGTTATTGTTATGATGATGTGGATTGCTGCTTTCGGAGGAATTATGGGAAGCATGAATGCCTTTGAACCTCTTTCAAGACTAGTTAAAGGTATGGCAAAAAATGTAAGACAACTTATGTTCTATAATGGAGTTTTCTCTATTCTTGGAAATGCTGCCTTAGCTGATGAAATGGCACAGATAGTTACAATAGGACCTATTATAAGAAATCTTGTAGATGAAAATGTAGAGGGCGATGAAAAAGCTATGTACAAGCTAAAACTTAGAAATGCCACTTTCAGTGATGCTCTTGGAGTTTTTGGTTCTCAGCTTATTCCATGGCATGTTTACATAGGATTCTATATAGGAATTGCAAAAGTTGTATATCCTTTACATGAATTTGTTCCTATGGATATTATTAAATTTAATTTTCTTGCCATGATTTCTGTATTTTCTATTCTTTTCCTTACTATAACAGGATTTGATAGATTCATTCCTCTTTTTGGGTTAGAGACAGAACCTAAAGTCAGATTAAAAAAATAAATTTTAAAGCTATCATATTTTATGATAGCTTTTTTATTTGTACTAAATTTTTGAAAAACAATCTATTTTTTAAATAATTAACTAACAAATCATTGATGGATTTAATTATTATTATTAAAATTATATTGACTTATTAAATATTCTCATGTATACTTAAGCATATTTAGAACTTTGTTCTCATGAGAGATTAAAAAATAAAGGGGGAGAGTCATTTGATAGCTGAAAGAATGATTGGAAAAGCTCTTGGAAAAGGTGTTTTTGAAATATCAAAAGAAGTTAAAGAAGCTGAAACAGAGTTTGGAAAAGATAATGTTATAAATTCCACAATAGGAACTTTCTATGGAGAAGATGAAAATCTTTCTGTACTAAAAACTGTTGAAAAATATTATAAAAATCTTCCTGCTGTTGAAATTTTTGGATATGCTTCAGGTATAAGTGGAAGCAACGAATATAAAGAAGCTGTTAAAGAAAATGTTTTAGATATATATAAATCATCATTTGATAAATCATATATAGGAGTAACTGCGACTCCCGGAGGAACAGGAGCTATTCATAATACTCTTAAAGCGTATATGGACTGTGGGGAAACTGTCCTTCTTCCTGAATTTATGTGGGAAGCTTATAAAAGTCTTGCTGCTGCAAATGGATTAAAATATGATACATATACTCTATTTGATGGAAATGCTTTTAATATTTCAAGCTTTTCTGAAAAAGTTTTAAAAATGGCAAAAAATCAACATAAAGTTCTTGCTGTTATAAATGATCCATGTCAAAATCCTACAGGATACTGTCTTTCTTTTGAAGAATGGAAAGCTGTCATAGAAGTTTTAAAAGAAGCTGCAAAATATGCTAAAGTAATTCTTTTAAATGATATTGCATATATAGACTATGATTTCAGAGGAGCTGCAAAATCAAGAGAATATATGACTCTTTTCAATGGACTTCCTGAAGAGATTCTTGTAATTATGGCATTTAGTATGTCAAAATCATTTACAAGTTATGGACTTAGAGTTGGAGCACAAGTTGCTGTCTCTTCCAGCAAAAAAATTATAGATGAATTTGATACAGCTTCAACTTTCCTTTGTCGTACAAGCTGGTCAAATACAACAAGAGGAGGAATGAAACTTCTTTCTGATATATATAGTGATGAAAAACTTCTTAAAGAAGTTGAAGACGAAAGGGAAGAAAAAATAGTCCTTCTTGAAAAAAGAGCTGAAATCTTTGTAAAAGAAGCTGAAAAATCTGGACTTATTACTTGTCCTTTCAGAAGTGGTTTCTTTGTCACAATACCTCTTAAAGAAAATGCCAAAGAAATTATTGCAGATTTAAAATCACAAAAAGTATTTGTTCTTCCTGTTATTGGAGGAATAAGAATTGCTCTTTGCAGTGTACCTTGCAGAAAAATAGAAAAATTACCTGAAATTATAGCTCAGTCAATAAAAAAATTCAACAGATAAATATTCTAGGGGGAGATTAATTTGAAACAAGAATTTTCAATCAACAGAAACAGTGTTATGCTTAACTTTACTGCTAAATATTGTACTACATCAGATGAACTTTTAAGCAGTGTAGGATTCAGAAAAATATTAAACTCTTATGTTTTAAAAATAACTAAAAAAGATACAGAAGTTTACAGACATCTTAAAGCACTTGCAGGAGATGAAGATATAACTGAAGAAGTTACTCGTCTTTTTAAACTTCTTATAGTTTTCAATCTTGAAGCACTTGAAAAACTTGATGAAAGATATGTAACATTTTTCAGTAAAAAAGATATTGTTATTGAATTTATAGAAGAACTTTACACTTACTGGAGACAATTTGAAAGATATGCTATTATAAGAAATAAGAAATTTGAAGCTGGACTTCAAAATGCAAATTTCTTTAATTCAATGAATAATTTTACAAATCTTATTCTTACTACATACAGAAAAATAGAAGAAACTGTTATGGGAACAAAGCATAGAGTATACAGACAGCTTCCTGCTGGAGCAAATCTAGGAGTTATTGTAAGCAATGTAAACTGGAATATTCCTAAAGAATATTATGCTCTTGAAAAAGTAAACTTCATAAACTCTGTAATTTTACAGCCTCCATTTATTACATATCCTAAACAAAACACAAGAAAAGGAATTTTCAAAGAAGTTAATGAAAACCCTATTGAAGGAATGTATTTAAACTCTGAAGACTGGCTTTGCTATCCTGCAAAAGTAGGTTCTCTTCTTGCATTTATATATTTCAATAAAGATTTTATGGCTCAGGGAGTTACTCTTTCAAATCTTTTTGAACTTGCTGAAGAAGAAGAATATGCAAATAAAAAACCTGATATTGTTTTTGTATATGGAGCAAGAGACTTTGATCCTAAAATGAAAACTCTTTTCTATAATGACAAAATAAATGATATCATGGTAGGATATATAAATTACAGTGAAGATATTGACTATTTTGGATATGTTAAGAAAATGACTCTTACTCTTCATAACTTAAAAATGATTGAGCAAGGAGGACTTCCTATTCATGGAGCTATGGTAAATGTTACTATGAAAACAGGAGATAGCTTCAATATTATCATCATGGGAGACAGTGGTGCTGGTAAATCTGAAAGTCTTGAAGCATTTAGAATTTTAAGTGAAGAATATGTAAAAGAAATGAAAGTTATTTTTGACGATATGGGAGTTTTAAAAATAAAAGATGGAAAAATTCTTGGATATGGAACAGAGATAGGAGCTTTCGTAAGACTTGATGACCTTGATTCAGGTTATGCTTACAAACAAATGGACAGAAGTATCTTTATGAATCCAAATAAAATTAACTCAAGAATAGTTATTCCTATTTCATCATACAATACAATAATGACAGGTTTCCCTGTTGAATATTTCCTATATGCTAATAACTATGAAGAAGGAGCTGAACTTGAATTTTTCAATTCTCCTGAAGAAGCAAAAGAAGTGTTTGTTGCAGGAAAAAGAATGGCTAAGGGAACTACAAGTGAAAAAGGACTTGTTACTTCTTATTTTGCAAATCCATTCGGACCTGTGCAAAAACAAAAAGAAACTGATATTCTTATTGACAAATTCTTCAATAAGATGTATGATGACAAAGTTGTCGTTGGTCAAATAAGAACTATGCTTGGTATCAAGGGAAAAGAACATGAAGGGCCAATTAAGGCAGCTGAAAAATTATTTAATCTTATTATAAAAAAATAGCCTTAAATATTAAAATTACATATATACAAAAAAGGGAGCAGAAAATTCTGCTCTCTTTTTTGTTTTAAAATTATTTCTCACATTTTTCAAATTTATAAATTTTTTAATTATTTTTACACAAAAAAAGAAAGCCAAAAATTCAGCTTTCTTTCATGTTTTCTTTAATATAAATATTAGAAATTAAATTTATATCCAAATGATAATGTTACTCTTGAATAATCATAATCTTTTTTAGTTTTTGCATCTAAGTCAGAAACAGTTATTTCTGCTTCAGCTTCATTAACTTGATACATTAAATCCATAGTGAAATTGTTATATTCAAATCCTGCACCAATTCCATAATATAACCCATCATCTATTTTAACATTTCCTTTAGCTTTCCCTTCTAATGTACCATCTTCACTTAACCCTGACATTTTGAAATCTCCATCTCCATCATTAAATGAATATCCTAAATTTGCTTTAACATATGGTACAAAATTATTAATTGCATCAAAATTATATTTCGCTGTTAAATATAATGGAATTGAAGTATATCCAGGCATTTCAAATTTTGTATCAAAAATAATATCTGGTAAACCATCAAATTCTACAAAATCATTACTAGATTTAGGGTCTCCATGTTTTTGGTAAGCTAATCCAAGTCCTAATTCAACTTTTGGATAAATTTCTCTTGTAGCTTCAACAGCTATTTCCCAAGAAAAATCATCAGCCTCATCTTTATTAAGTTTTAGATCATAATATGAAACAGTATCAAATTCTCCGTTTAAATCAGCCCCTGCTCTTAAATAAAGATTTGTTTCTGCAGCCATTGCTACAGTTGATAAAGCAAATAAACCTAATAAAACTTTTTTCATAAAAATCTCCCTCCATAATAAATTTTATTTTATTAAATTTGTATTTTGGAGCAGATATTGTATAATATACTTGTCAGAGTGTATTTATACACATATCTGCCCCATTTTCAACTGACATTCCTTACTGCCAATAAGGAAAGCAGTTATTAACTGTGTTGGTTGGAAATGGGATCTAACTGTTAATCTTTCTTTTCTATGACAATTTTTTTTATTTTTTCATCATAGTTTAATTCTATCCACGGTTCATCTGGTGTTATATTCATATCTTCAAGCCACTCTTTTTTTAAAATTATTCTGCCTGATATGCTCCCTGAACCATTTCTATTAAAATTAACAGCTTTGATATCTTTTAATTTCATAAAAGACCTCCCAAGCTCCTCTTAAAAGCGTTATTATTGTACGCTTTTAAATAGTATATATCTTTTTCAATTAATAGTCAATAACATTTGCAAAATAAAAAAACAGGAAGATTTCTCCTCCTGTTCATTATCATTTACAATTATTTTTACGAATAATTATAGAGCAGCTTTTGCAGTTTCTGCTAATTTAGCAAATTCAGCAGCATTGTTTAGAGCCATATCAGCAAGAACTTTTCTGTCTAATACGATTCCAGCTCTTTTTAATCCGTTCATTAATGTAGAGTAAGTTAATCCATTGATTCTTGCTCCAGCATTAATTCTTATGATCCATAATTGTCTCATTTTTCTTTTCTTAACTTTTCTATCTCTTGTAGAATAAGCTGCAGCTCTCATTGTAGCTTGTTTAGCTTGTTTTATAACATCTCCAGAAGCACCTCTGAACCCTTTAGCAGCTCTTAAAACTTTTTTATGTTTTCTTCTTCTTACTATTCCAGTTTTAACTCTCATTACATCCTCCTAAATATATACTCAAAAATCGGTTATTATCTTCCTACTCCATATGGTAATAAAGCTACCATATCTTTTTTATGAATATCTAAAACAACAAAGTCTTTCTTTAATCTATTTTTTCTTTTTCTAGTTTTTTTAGTTAAAATATGGCTTGTTCCTGAATGTTTTACAACATATTTTCCTGTTCCTGTTACTTTTACTCTCTTTGCTGTTCCTCTGTGAGTTTTCATTTTTGGCATTGTGTGTTCCTCCTCTCAATCTATTAAAACTATTTTTTTGCCGATAACATCAAATATTTTTGACTTTCTTTATATCTTTTTTCAACTTCAGCAACTCCATCAAGCTGTTCTGCAACTTGATCAAGAAGTTCAATTCCCATATCTTGATATGATTTTTCTCTTCCGAATTGTACTAAAGTTACTTTAACTTTATTATCTTTTTCCAAGAATTTTTTAATCGCATTTACTTTTGTTTCAAGGTCATGGTCGTCTATTCTTGTTCTAAGTTTAACTTCTTTAACTACTACTACTTTTTGCTTTTTCTTAGCATCTTTTGCTTTTCTTGTCTGCTCATATTTGTATTTTCCATAATCCATTATTTTACAAACTGGTGGAACTGCAGCAGGAGAAATCTCAACTAAATCTAATTCTTCTTTTCTTGCTGCTTCAAGAGCATCAGCTATAGACATAATACCTAATTGCTCTCCTGTACTGGAAATAATTCTAAATTCTTTCCCTTTAATTTTTTCGTTAATTCTAACCTTATCTGAAATAATTAACACCTCCTAGTTTAAAACCCTATATACATAAAAAAACAGAGTACATAACATACCCTGCATATATCTCAACTCTAAATTAATTAAATTCAAGTTATTTACCTTATGTAAGCCATCTGCCCACAAGGTGAGAAACAGGGAGTTTCTTCTTGATATAAAAAATCTTACTTTATTAGTATATACAATTTTCCTTTTAATGTCAAGCATTTTTAGAAAAATTTATACATTTTAATTTTTTTATTTTTACAAGGAAAAAAAATAATAGTATAATGTAAAAGTAATTTTTTTACATTTAAAACATAAAAAAATTTTAAAGGAAATATATCTATGAAAATTAAAAATGAATTTGAAAACCAGATATCAGACTCAAGAAGACTAGCTTTTTTTCTTTCCCTTGCAGGAGGATTTCAAGATGCTTATTCTTATATATGTAGAGGCAATGTTTTTGCAAATGCTCAAACTGGTAATATTGTCCTTTTAAGTGGTCATCTTATATCTGGTCAGTTCATAAAAGCTATCCATTATATTTTTCCTATTTTAGCTTTTCTAAGTGGAATATATTTAACTGAGTGGATACAATACTTATATAAAAAAAATAGAATCCTACATTGGAGACAAATTATTCTTTTTTTTGAAATTGTTGCTATGGTTTTTGTTGGATGTCTTCCTAGCTCTATGAATGTTTTAGCTAATATTATCTTATCTTTTTCATGTGCTATGCAAGTAAGTAGTTTTAAAAAATTTAGAGGAATAACATTTGCTACCACTATGTGTATAGGTAATATGAGAAATGCAACAGAATTTCTTGCTCAGTACCATATTTATTCTCAAAAAGAAAGTATTTATAAAAGCTTACACTACTATGGTGCTATAGCTATTTTTTCTCTAGGTTCATCTTTAGGATTTATTTTTTCAAAACTATTAGGACTTATTTCTATATGGATTGCTGCTCTTTTTTTATTCATTGGTTTTATACTAATGCTTATAAAAGAATAAATCTTTATTATTCATTTAAAAATAATTTGAAACTTATTAAAAAATAAGTTTCAATATTTTTATCCTAATTCCTTTATATGTTCAAGTAATAGTCTTTCTGTTTTTTCTAAATGACTCTCTATAAGCGCCTTAGCTTCTTCTTTTTTCCCTTCTACAATATATTCATACAATTTTTCATGCTCTTGCATTGAAAGTTCTTTTGAATCTTCAAAATAAAGTGACATATCTCTATGTAATCTTTGGATTTCAAATCCTAACATCATAAACTCTCTTAGCATCTCATTTGTTATATATTTATATGTTATATAATGAAATTCTGTAAGTTCTACTG
>NZ_JADYUD010000007.1 GCF_021531595.1 Fusobacterium perfoetens | reverse complement strand
ATGTTTACTTACTTATTTAACACCAATTAAGGTTTGCTTGTTTTGTCATATTATTCTCTATTCTGTTGTTAATGTCCTTTTTGTTTCATCTACTTATTTATCTCGTAGACAAGATTTATAATACCATATGAAATGGTTTTCGTCAACTATTTTTTTATTTTTTTATAATTTTTTTGTTTTTTTTATTTTTTGTATTGAAAACATTAATCTTTCTAAAAAAATAAAATTTAAATTTTATTTTTTTATTTTTGATTTAAGAAGTTTTTTAATTTTTTATTCTAATCTTTAATCACACTATATATTGTGCTATTTTTATTTTTTACCACTATATTTTCCTATTTCTTTACTAATTTTTACATATATAATAATGAAGTAAAATGATAAATAATTTTTCTAATAAAAAAAGCCAGCAGTAATTTAAATTAATCTGCCAGCTCTTTTTTAATAATTTTCATCTAAAACTTTTTCTATATATTTTTTTATAGTATTCAAATATAAAACTTTTGACTTCTCTTTCATTGTAAGAAGAAATGTCTCTGATACTTTTGCTTCTTCAGAACAAAGTTTTAATGCTTTTTCTTCAACTTTTAATTTTTCATAATCATCAAGTTTCTCAAATTCTATGAGAATATCTCTAGGAATTCCTACTTCATCTTTTAAATCTCTTATTGCATTCGTAAGAGTTTTAGCTTTTATTCCTTTTCTTGCTTGCTTTATTTTTCTCTTACTTATTATAGTCTTTTCTTTAACATCATTATTAAATAACTGAAGATTTTGCTTTGGAGTATCTGATTTATAAAGATTTTTCAAAACTCCGTTTATATACTGTACTAAAGTAGTTTTTATACTTTTATTAAGATTCTTATAAATTATTTTTAGTACTTCTACTGCTATTTCTTCTCCATCTTCATTGTATATTTTTCTTATTTTAGTGTCAGTTCTTTTATCCCATGACCTTGAGATATAGATATTTCTTTTAGCTTTATGAATAAGAGCCACTATATTTTCAGGAAGATCTTCATAAGTTTCAACTTTTTTAGTTCTACTTACAGATTTTCTTACTATCTTGTTAGTTTTTTCTTCTTTAGAAACAATTGTATCCTTCACTTCTATTACTTCTGCTTCTTCCATAGCTTCATAATCAAATTCAGAATATTTTGAATCATCTTCTTCAATTATAACTTCTTTTTCTTTTGCTAAAATGCTTTTTTTAGAAATAGAATTTTTTGATTTATTTTCAATAAATGTTGAAACATGGCATTCTCCATCTTTTTCAGGATTAAAACTATAATTTATATAATAAGTATTTTCTTTTTTTTCTTCTTCATAAGAAAATTCTTTTATATATCCCAATTCTTGAAGAACCTCATATGCTTTAAGAACCCTTTTTAAAACTTGTTTTGCACGGCTTAAAATATATGTTTTCATCTGCCCGTTTTTATTTGGTCTTTCTGTTTCTTGCTCCATTTTTAGAGGGATAATAGCTGCAAGAGTACGCAGATTTATTTTTCCTTCCATGGTTTCATATCTTATTTTGCTTATATATTTATATATTCTTCCTGCTATGGGATCTTTTGTTAAAATTTCCATAAGAGCTCTGGAATTATATTTAATATACCTTTTATCTTTAATTTTTTTTCTTATGTTTTTATTAAGAATCACACGGTAATAAACTTTTTTTCCTTTTTTTAGTTTTTGATAAGTTAAAAGTTTAAATTCTTCATCTTCAAATTTATATTTTCCAAATTTTGTATGATTTGAAACTATGAATTGATACTCTGTGCTCTTTAAGTTTTTAAGTGCCTGCTCAACTTTTGTATAATAAGCCCTATTCATTTTATTTCCAAGGAAATTTACTATAAAGTCAGATATCTCAAATTCAATATACTCGTCTTCTTCATCAATATCTGCTTCTTTCTTTGCTTCATACATAGAAATAAGATAATTATAAATTTTTTCTTCAAAAATAGAAGGCTGATATACTTTATCGTTATTATCTTTTGCTACAAGAGTACAATACATAGTCACTCCTAGATCTTCAAAAGAATACTGAAAGTTAATTCTTTTATTCTGTTTTTGAGGAGTGAAAAAAGGAAATACTATCATTTCTATTGGAATATTTATTATATTTCCCTGAAGATTAAGAAAGTTTCCTGTCTCTTTTATTACAACTTCTCTGACTTCTATATCAGGAAGAGTACTCAACTTCATATCCATTTTCTGAATATCTTCACTAAGAGACCCTGAAGAAATTATATTAAAACTTTCCAAAAGATCAGTTTTGTTTTTATTATCTTCGCCCATAAAAATCTCCCTTAAAACTATAATATGTATATGCCCAATAATAAGCTCGGGAATATATTATAAGGTGAAATATAAATTATTACAAGTTTTTTTTGTTTTAATCTCTATTTTTCTCTTATTCTCTTTATTTTATATGTTTTTATTAAATTTGCATTGAACTTTAATATTTCATATGATATGTATATACTCATTAATAAATTTTAATTTTTACATTTTTTTCCTTGCTTTTTAAGGATTTATGAAGTGGCTCATTATATTTTTCAAACAATATAGAACATTCTAAAATCTTAATTTTACATGTTATATATATTTTTTTATCATGCTTACTGATGTTAATAAAAAATTTTTTTATTATATATTGATTTTTAACACTTGCTTTTTTTACTAAAAATATTTTCTCTTAATTTTCAACGAAAAAATACATGTTTATTTTATGTATATAATCATTAATAATTTTTGTATTATACTATTTCCTTTATTTTCAATAAAAAAGTCATTCTTTTTAAGAAATATATCTTGAAATTTCTAATTTTTCAATGTGTATACTATCAATAATATTTTTTTGTTTTATTAAATCATTTATTTTCAAGAAAATTTATAGACTCAAAAAACAAAATTATAATAAAATCAATATATTTTTTTATGTATATGATCATTAATATTTTTTTTTTGCTTTATTATATTTTTCAGCTCTTTTTTGCTGAAAATCTTATAACTTGGTCTATACATTAAACAATAAACTAATAAACAAAAAACAACTGCTTAAAAACATGTTGGTTATTTTTATTTTTTGTATAAGTTTTTTTTGAAAATCAATAATATATACTTGACAAAATTGGAATAATCTTCTAAAATATTTATCTGTAATGTAGAATATTTTAGGAGGTGAATATATAAATGGCAAAAGCAATCGGAACATACCAACCAAATACTAGAAAATATAAAAAAGACCACGGATTTAGAGCTAGAATGAAAACTAAAGGTGGAAGACAAGTATTAAAAAGAAGAAGAGCAAGAGGAAGAAAAAAATTATCAGCATAAAACCCGGTGTTATAACTCACCGGGTTTTTTGAAAATAAGTAAAAAATAAGAGGAAGCATAATGGAAAAATTGGTAAAAAATGAACAATTTCAGAAAGTTTATAATTTCGGAAAAAAAGGTTATGGTTATTACTCTCTTATTTTTTTTGCTAAAAATAATTTGGAATATAACAGATGCGGATTTGTAGCAAGCAAGAAAATAGGAAATGCTGTTTGTAGAAACAGAATAAAAAGATTATTCAGAGAATATTATAAAAATAATGAAAAAAATATAAAAACAGGATATGATCTTATTTTTGTTGGTAAGAAAAATGCAGGAGAAAAATTTAAAGAATTAAAATATCAGGAGATGGAAAATGATATTAAAAAAATTCTTAAAAAAAGTGGTCTTACAGCCGATTAACTGTGTTAAATTTGTTTTGAAAAAAATAGTTTTACTTTTAATAAAATTTTATCAAGTTTGTATATCCCCTTTTTTAGGGAGAAACTGCAGATTTATTCCCACTTGTTCAGCTTATACCTATGAAGCAATAGAAATCCATGGTATAATAAAAGGTGTTTATCTGGGAATAAAAAGGATTTTAAAATGTCACCCTTATCATGAGGGAGGATATGATCCAGTTCCACCGAAAAATAAAAAATAATAAATGAGGAGAGAAGAAGAGGATGAGTTTTTTATATGGTATATTTGAAAAAATATTGGTAGCTATTTATGGAATGACAGGAAGTTTTGGTTTGTCAATAATACTTTTAACAATACTGATTAAAATTGTTTTATTACCTTTTACATTAAAACAAGATAAATCTATGAAGGAAATGAAAAAACTTCAGCCTAAAATAGATGAATTAAAAGATAAATATAAAAATGATCCACAGTTATTAAATCAAAAAACAATGGAATTATATAAAGAGCATAAAGTTAACCCTGCAGGAGGTTGTCTTCCTCTTATAATTCAGCTTCCTATATTGTGGGCTTTATTTGGTGTATTAAGAAAAGAAGGAGTTGTTCCTGATGAGGCATTTTTATGGTTCTCACTTGTAACTCCTGATCCGTTCTTTATACTTCCTATATTAAACGGAGCTGTTTCTTTTGTGCAACAAAAACTTATGGGAACTAGCAATAACCCTCAAATGAAAAATATGATGTATATTTTCCCTATTATGATGATATTTATTTCTTATAAAATGCCAGGAGGATTACAGTTATATTGGTTAACTTCAAGTGTGACAGGAGTTATACAGCAGTATTTTGTAATGAACAGAGGAGAGTAGATTTTAATGACAACAGAAATCATAGAGATAAAGGCTATGTCTATTGAAGAAGCCAAAAAAAGAGCTATGAGAGTTTTGGATATTCAGGAAGATCAGATTTTAAATACAGTTGAAAAAGTAAAAAGCAAATCATTTTTTGGATTTTTTGCTAAAGAAGGAACTTATGAGATAGAATATACTGAAGAAAAAAAATCTGAAGAAGTTAAAAATACAGCAAAACCTAAAAATATAGCAAGAGATTTAAGAAAAGAAAGAGCTGAAAAAATGGCTCTTGAAAAAGAAAAAGAAGTTTTAAAAAATGAAAAATTAAAAGAAAAATTAGTAGAAAAACCACTACATAAATATGAAACAAAAGAAATAATAAAAGAGAAAAAAGATATTCCTGCTGATGAAGAAAAGGTTTCAGAAATAATAGAAAAGTCAAAAGAACTTTTAGAAAATATGGGGCTTAATCTTAATGTAGAATTTTTAAGAATGGATGGAAAAAGCTATATTATAAATCTTTCAGGTGAAGATAAAGGAATTATAATAGGTAAAAAAGGAAAAACTTTAAATAGTTTTGAATATCTTTTAAATTCACTTATAAAAGATGCAAGAATAGATATAGATGTTGAAGGATTTAAAGAGAAGAGAACAGATACTCTTGTAGAACTTGCAAATAAGATGGCAATGAAAGCTATAAAAACAAAAAGAGTAGTAAGACTTAATCCGATGCCTCCTAGAGAAAGAAAAATAATTCATGAAATTATAAATAAATATCCTGAATTAGACACTTTCAGTGAAGGAAGAGATCCTAAAAGATATATTGTTATTAAAAGAAAAAAATAGTTATATTATAAAATTTAAAGAGGTGATGTATGATGTTTGATACAATCGCCGCCATATCAACTCCTAGAGGAGAGGGAGGAATAGGTATAGTAAGAATTTCTGGAAAGGAAGCTCTTGATATACTATGTGAAATATTTAAACCAAAATCTAGCAGAAATGTATCTGAACTTAAAAGTTATACTATAACATATGGTCATATTTATGACGGAGATAAACTTATAGATGAAGTTTTAGTATCTTTCATGAAAGGGCCTCGTACATATACAAGGGAAGATATAGTTGAGATTAATTGTCATGGTGGATATATTATTACAGAAAGAGTACTAGAATTAGTACTAAAAAAAGGTGCTAAACTTGCAGAACCTGGTGAATTTACTAGAAGAGCATTTTTAAATGGAAGACTTGACCTTACTCAGGCTGAGTCTGTTATGGATATAATACATGGAAAAACAGAAAAAAGTATAACTTTATCTTTAAATCAATTAAGAGGAGACTTAAAGGAGCAGATTGCTGTTTTAAAAAAGCTTCTTTTAGATGTTGCAGCTCATGTAAATGTTGTTCTTGATTATCCTGAAGAAGGAATAGATGATCCTCTTCCAGCTAACTTAAGAGGAAATCTTGATACAGTTATATCTACAACTTCAAAACTTATAGCATCTTATGATAAAGGTAAGATGATAAAAGAAGGAGTGAAAACTGCAATTGTAGGAAAACCAAATGTAGGAAAATCAAGTCTTTTAAACTCAGTTCTTAGAGAAGAAAGAGCTATTGTAACAAGAATAGCAGGAACAACAAGAGATACCATTGAAGAAATAGTAAATATCAAAGGAATTCCTCTTGTTATGATAGATACAGCTGGAATAAGAGAAACAGAAGATGAGGTTGAAAATATAGGAGTTCAAAAATCAAAATCTCTTATAAAAAATGCAGACCTTGTGCTTTTTGTTTTAGATGCTTCAAGAGAACTTGATAAAGAAGATATAGAAATCTATGAGAGAATAGAAAGTGATAAAGTTATTGGAATACTTAATAAAATTGATATTGAAAGAAAAATAGACATTAAAAATTTAAGTAAGGTAAAAAAATGGATTGAAATATCTGCTCTTGAAAAAATAGGAATAGAAGATCTTGAAGATGAAATTTATGAATATGTTGTATCAGGACAGGTTGAAGATAGTTCAGAAAAACTTGTTATTACAAATGTAAGACATAAATCAGCATTAGAAAAAACTAAAAAAGCAGTTGAAAATATTCTTGAGACTATAGATATGGGATATCCTATGGATCTTATAGCAGTTGATTTAAATGAAGCTCTTGATTCTCTTTCAGAAGTAACAGGAGAGATATCAAATGAAGATCTTTTAGATCATATTTTCAGCAATTTCTGTGTAGGAAAATAATTTTAATCTTGGGACTGACTCAGAATTATATATTTGAGTCAGTTTCTTGTTTTTATAGTTTATTAAATGTATATGGATATAAATAAAAAAATTTTTTTAAAAATTTATTATTTTTTTATATGTGTATATAATCAATAATAAAGATTTAAATTTATGATTTTTTAAGGAGAAAGAAGATGAATTATATATATGATGTTGTTGTAGTAGGAGGAGGACATGGAGGAGTAGAAGCTTCTCTTGCATCGGCAAGAATAGGAAGAAAAACTTTACTTGTAACTATGTCTCTTGATTCAATAGCTATGATGTCTTGTAATCCTTCAATAGGAGGTCCTGGAAAAAGTAATCTTGTTGCTGAAATGGATATTCTTGGAGGAGAAATGGGAGTTCATACTGATAAGTATAATCTTCAGCTTAAGGATTTAAATACAAGTAAAGGACCTGCAGCGAGAATAACAAGAGGACAGGCAGATAAATATTTATATAGAATAAAAATGAAAGAACTTCTTGAAAAAACAGAGAATCTTGATATTCTTCAAGACTGTGTTGAAGAAATTATTACTGATGATAAGAATAAGATAACAGGGGTAAAAACTGCTCTTGGAATAGAAATAAAAGCAGAGGCTGTTGTACTTACAACAGGTACTTTCTTAAAAGGAAGAATAGTAATAGGAGATGTTAAATATGTAGCAGGAAGGCAAGGAGAAAATTCAGCTGAAAAACTTTCTGACAGTTTAAGAGAACATGGAATACATATTGAAAGATATCAAACAGCAACACCTCCTAGAGTGGATATAAGAACTGTTGATTTTTCTAAAACAGAAAGACTTGAAGGAGAAAAACATCCAAGATATTTCTCAATATTTACGGAGAAAGAAGAAAATAGTGTTGTGCCTACATGGCTAACTCATACAACTGAAGAAACAGTACAAGTTGTAAAAGATCTTTTAAAATATTCTCCAATTGTATCTGGAATAATAGAAACTCATGGACCAAGACATTGCCCTTCTCTTGACAGAAAAGTTCTTAATTTTCCAGATAAAACAAACCATCAAATTTTCTTAGAACTTGAATCGAGAGAATCAAATGAACTATATATAAATGGTCTTACAACAGCTATGCCTCCTTTTGCACAAGATGCAATGTTAAAGACAATAGCTGGTTTAGAAAATGCAAAGATTGTAAGATATGGATATGCAGTTGAATATGATTATGCTCCTGCTTATCAGCTTTATCCAAGTCTTGAAAGCAAAATAGTTGAAGGACTTTTTATGGGAGGACAGATAAATGGAACATCAGGATATGAAGAAGCAGCCTCTCAGGGATTTATAGCAGGGGTAAATGCAGCTAGAAAAACTCTTGGGAAAGAACCAGTAATAATAGATAGAAGTGAAGGATACATAGGTGTCATGATAGATGATATAATTCATAAAAGAACACCAGAGCCTTACAGAGCTCTTCCTTCTCGTTCAGAGTATAGATTAACTCTTAGATTTGACAATGGCTTTATGAGACTTTTAGATAAGGCTGAAGAGATAGGAATTGTATCTCCAGAAAGAATAGAATATCTAAAAAAAGCAAAAGAAAATGTTGAAAAAGAAGTTAAAGTTTTAAAAGAATTAAAAGTTCCAATGAGAACAGCAAATGATATACTTGAAAAATATGGATGTGAACAAAGACTTACTAAAGGAACAACAGCTAATGAAGTATTAAAGTTCAAAGAGATTACTTATGAAAATCTAGCTAATGAACTTGGAATAGATATTTCATCATATCCTAAGTTTGTAACAAGTCAGATTGAAACAATAACAAAATATGATATTTTTATAAAAAGAGAAAATGAGCAGATTGAAAAATTTAAAAAATTAGAAGGAATAATGATTCCTAAAGATTTTGATTTTACTTCTGTAAGAGGAATATCAAACATAGCAAAAGCTGGTCTTTGTGATGTTAAACCTATTTCAATAGGTGAAGCAAGCAGAATAAGTGGAGTTACAGGAAATGATATAGCTCTTCTTTTAGCTCATATAAATATGAAAAAATAAAAATAAAAAACTGCTGTATAATATGAAAATATACAGCAGTTTTTTTAATTAAAAAAATTATTATTGATTATATACATATATACTTTATTTTTATTTAACAATTTTACAAAATAAAAACAGGAACTTTGAAAAGTTCCTGTTTATATAAACAATATATTACTATTTTGCATTTTTAACTTTTTCTTCAAGAATTTTTCCAACTTTGAATTTTACTACTTTTTTAGCTTTGATTTTCATTTTTTTACCAGTCTGAGGATTTCTTACTTCTCTTGCAGCTCTTTCAGTAACTTCCCATTTTCCCCATCCTACGAAACCTACAGAGTTTCCTTTTTCTAGATTGTCTTCAACTGTTTCTAAAAATAGATTAACTATTTTTTCAGCTTCTTTTTTTGTGTATTCCCCTCTTGTTGCGATGTCTTCTACAAATTCTTTTTTTGTCATTGTTTCCATCCTCCTTAAAATAAGCTATACAACAAATAATACATCTATATTTAGATATATAACCCATATTTTGAAAAAAGTAAATACTTTTTTTGATATTTTTTACTGTTTTGATTTAAAAATAAATTTTACAGTTTTTTTACATTAAATTTATCTTAGGTTAACAGAAAAGAATTATAATCATTTTGTAAAATAAAAAATTAAAAATTAAGGTAGTTTAAGGAGGATTAAAAATGACAATCAGAAAAAGTATTATAATGCTTGGAATCGTTTTAGCTGGAATGGGAGCATATGCAAAGTCATCTGTGGTACAAATTAAAGGTTCAGATACAATTTTAAATGCTTCTCAGGCAATTGTTGAGGAATATATGAAAACTAATAAGAAAGCAAGAATAGCAGTTACAGGAGGAGGATCAGGAGTAGGAATAGCTTCTCTTATAAATAAAACTGCTGACATTGCAATGGCATCAAGAAATATTAAAAGTTCTGAAGTTGAAGCATTAAAAAAAGAAGGAATAAATATAGATGAAGTTGTATTAGGATATGATGGAATTACAGTTATTATAAACCATGGAAACCATATTAAAGATTTAGATACAAAAACTCTTGCAGGAATCTTCTCTGGAGAGATAACTAACTGGAAAGAATTAGGAGGAGACGATGCTAAAATAGTAGTACTTTCAAGAGATTCTTCTTCAGGAACACATGCTTACTTCAAAGAAGAAGTTTTAAGAGGTGGAGATAAGAAAAGTGTAGTTGAATATGGACAAGATACACTATATATGCCATCAAACCAAGCTATTCTTCAAGAAGTTGCTAAATCAAAATATGCAATTGGTTATATAGGTATGGGATATATGAACGACACTGTTGATTCAGTTGCTGTAAATGGAGTTAAACCTACATTTGAAACTGTTGCAAATAAAACATATCCAATAGCAAGAGAAGTATTCTGGTATGTTGATTCAGCAAGAGATGGAGTAACAAAAGAAGTTGTAGACTTTGCTGTATCTGGTAAGGGACAAGAAATTGTAAAAGAAGAAGGATTTGTTCCAGCTCATTAATCAGCCCATTCAAAAACTTAATATAGATTTACACCTAAAAGGGACTGTTGAAATTCAGCAGTCTCTTTTTCTTTCATATGAACAGTAATAAAAATTTATTTTTATCTAAATGCATCAGTCCCATTTTTTATAAAAATATGATATAATTAATATGATAAAAATTTTTTTAAAGACTTTTATTTTATAGAAATATGAAAATATTCAGGAGGTAAGTTTTGTCTCTTTTAAGAAAAATACAATCTCATGTAAAAGAATATGCAAAAATAATTTCAAGTGTTGTTGAATGTGAAGTTGAAATAGTTGATGAAGAAATGATAAGAGTTGCTGGAACAGGTATATTTGAAAAAGAAGAAAATAAAATTTCAAAAGGAGCTATATATAAAGATGTACTTTTAACAGGAGAAAGTCATGTAATTGAAGATCCAAGTACTCATCCTCTGTGTAAAGAATGCAGTATAAAAAATAGCTGTCATGAAAAATTAGAAATATCTGCTCCAATTTTATATAAAGATAAAGTTATAGGAGTAATAGGACTTGTTTGTCTTTCAGATAAAATAAAAAATAAGGTTTTAAAAAATATAAGTTCACATTTAAGATTTACAGAACAAATAAGTGATTTTATTTCAGGGAAAATTTTTGAGTTTGAAGAAGCTATTGAAAAAAAAGAAAGAATGGATATTTTAAGCCAGATTATAAATAATTTTGATAAATGTGTTCTTGTTCTTGATTATGATGGAAAAATAATTGATGCAAACGATTCTGCAATTAGAGAATTAAGAATAGGAACAGATTTCAGAAATAATTCTAGAAATATAAATATTATTCAAAAAAATGAAGTTATTTTTGGAAAAGATGTTTTTTCAGCAGAAATTGAAAAAAAGAAATATACTCTTGTTGGAAGTTTACTTCCAATTTCATCTTTTACAAATAAAGAGTATAAAATTTTTCTTTTTAATAACTACAGTAAGACAAATGAAGAAATAAGTAAAATAACAGTAGCTGCTAATCCAATAAGCATAGAAGACATTATAGGAGATTCAGAAGCTGTTATAGATTTAAAAGAAAAAATAAAAAAAATAGCTGATACTCAGTCAACAGTTCTTATAACAGGAGAGAGTGGAACAGGTAAAGAACTTATAGCAAGAGCTATACATAGTTGCAGTAAGCGTTCTAAAAAACCTTTCATAGCTATAAATTGTGGAGCAATTCCAGATTCACTTCTTGAAAGTGAACTTTTTGGATATGTAAAAGGAGCTTTTAGTGGTGCAAGTTCTGAGGGAAGAGTTGGTAAATTTGAATTAGCAAATGGAGGGGTAATTTTTCTTGATGAAATAGGTGAAATGCCTTTTTATCTTCAGGTAAAGCTTTTGAGAGTTTTACAAGAAAGAAGTATTGTAAGAATAGGATCAAATAAATTAATAAAGTTGGATATAAGGGTTATAGCAGCAACAAATATGGATTTAAAGCAAAAAATAAGAGAAAAAAGTTTAGAGAAGATCTTTACTATAGGCTTAATGTTATTCCTTTAAGAGTACCTCCTCTTCGTGAAAGAGATGAAGATATTTTTTTAATAATGAGAATTTTAATGGAAAAATATAATAAAATATTTAATAAAAATGTTCATTCAATAGATAATGAAGTAATTAAAATAATGAAAAATTATTTGTGGCCAGGAAATGTAAGAGAACTTGAAAATGCAGTTGAATTTATGATAAATATGTCTGATGAAAGAGGTATAATAACAAAAGATATGATTTATGAAAATATAGTAAACAATTGTATTACAGAAAATATAAAATACGAAGAAGATATGGAACTGATTACTTTAGAAGAAAGTGAAAAACTTCTTATAAAAAAAGCTCTTTCAATTTATGGAAGTGATACTGCAGGAAAAAATCTTTGTGCTGAAAAACTAGGAATAGGAATAGCAACACTTTATAGAAAAATTGATAATTATATGTCTAGGTTTATTTAGGGCATATTTGAATTTATTTTTTTATTCTAATAACTTTTCCAGCAAGAACTTCATTTTTTTTGTAATTATCAATTAAAACTTTTCCATTGACAATAATATGACTAATTCCTTCAGGGAATTGAATTGGATCAATAAAAGTTCCTTTATCAATAGTTGTATTTTCATCAAATATAACTATATCAGCAAAGTATCCTTCTTTTAAAAGCCCTCTGTTTTCTATTTTGAAAGTTTTTGCAGGTTTATGTGTCATTTTATAAACAGCTTCTTCAAGAGACATAGCCTTCATTTCTCTTACAAATTTTCCTATAACTCTTGGGAATGATCCATACACTCTTGGATGAGGTTTTCCTGCAAGAAGTCCGTCAGTACAGATATTGCTTTCCTCTCTTGTCATAAAAGTTACTACATGTTCGTCTTTACCATAGTAATCATACATTCCAACTGCATTTTCTTCTTCTTTTAGTAAGTCAAACACAGCATCAAATTTATCTTTTCCTCTCATTTCAGCAATTTCAAGAAGATTTTTACCTATACAATCTTCATTTGCTTTTGTTTTTACAGATGTAACATATATTCCATCAAATCCAGCAAAATCTATAAAGTTATCCCATCCAGGTATACCATTTTCAATATCATGTTTCATTTTTTCTCTGTCAGTAGGGTTTCCAAGTCTTTCAACAAGTTTATCTGTTCCTCCTGCATGAGCCCAAGGTGGAATAATTACTCCAAGCATTGTACTTCCTGCAACATATGGATATTGATCGTAAGAAATTTCAATACCTTCTTCTTTACATTTATCAAGAAGTGCTACAATATCTTTTATCAAATGCCAGTTATTTTTTCCACAAATTTTAAAGTGAGAGAAGTGAATTTTAACTCCGCTTTCTCTTGCTATAGTTATAACTTCTTCCATAGATTCTATCATAGTATCTGCTTCACTTCTTTGGTGGATAACAAGTGGTCTGTCAAATTCAGCTGCAATTTTACAGATTTCAATTAATTCTTCTGTAAGAGAATAAGCACACGGAATATAAATAAGTCCTGTAGAAAGTCCAGCAGCTCCTGCTTCCATTTCACGCCTTGTAATATCTCTCATTTTAGCAAGCTCTTCTTTTGTAGCAGGTCTTGCTTCAAGTCCCATAGCTTCCATTCTTATATTTCCATGAGGAACAAGATAAAGTTCGTTAGGTCCACATCCAGTTTTTGACATTAATTCAAGATATTTGTCTGTAGTTTCCCAGTCCCAAGAAAGCTCATCACTATCTCCATCAAGTCCTGCAAGATTTTTTCTCCAAGAACTTATGTATTCTTTTGGAAGAGGAGCCATAGAAATTCCGTCTTGTCCAAGGACTTCTGTTGTAATTCCTTGACGAAGTTTTGGTTCAATAAAAGGTTCAACTAGGACTTTAAGATCTGAATGACTGTGTGTATCAATAAATCCAGGAGAAACTATTTTACCTTGAGCGTCAATGATTCTTTCAGCTTCATTTTCATCAATTTTTCCTATTTTTTCAATTTTTTCTCCATTTATAAGTAAATCAGCATTGTATCTTGTCTGTCTGCTTCCATCAATAATAGTTCCATTTTTTATCAAAATTTTTTCCATATTTAAACTATACCTCCTAGGTTATTTTATTAAAACTTATTTAAAAGGTGTTCAAGAAAGAACACCTTTCAATAAATATTAATAACTTATAAGTATTAACAACTTATTATTTTGCTAAGTATGCTTTTAAGATAGCATAATATCCTTCAGTAACTTTGAAAAGTTGATCTAATTCAATATATTCATCTATTGTATGAGCAAGATTTTCTCTTGAAGGTCCATATCCTATTGTTTTTATTCCAGCTTCTCCTGCATAATGAGATCCATTTGTACAGAAGTTGTAGTGAGTAATTTCAGGATTTTGTCCGATAGCTCTTAATGCTTCAGCAGCTTTTTGAACATATTCTTCTTTTTCTTCATAAACCCAACCTGGAAAGAATCTTTCTCCTATAATGTCATTTCCTGTCCAGCATTTTTCTTTTCCAACAGCATAAGAAACTTTAGCTTTAAGAGTTTCATCTTTTGCCATCATTTCATTTAATAAATTTTGGATAGGAGCAATAACACTTTCTAAAGTTTCTCCTACAAGAAGTCTTCTGTCATAAGTAGCTCTGCAGTAATCAGGCACAACAGATGCTCCAGGGTATGGAGAAGATTTAATGTCAGTAAGTTCAAGGATTCCATATCCAAGAGTTTCGTGATGAGTCATAGGAAGTTTTTGAATTTCACCTATAATATTCATCATTTTATAAACAGCATTTATTCCTTTTTCAGGGTTAGCAGAGTGAGCAGGTTTTCCGAAAGTTTCAACAACTATTTCTCCTCTTCCTCTTTGTCCTATTTTAAGATTTAGTTGAGAAGCTTCTCCGATTATTACATAATCAGGTTTTACATAGTTACTGATTTCTCTTGCAGCAACTCCTTCAAAACATTCTTCATGAACAACACCAGAGAAGAATATTTCTCCTGCAAATTCTCTGTCAAGATCTTGAGCTAAGTATGCTCCAGCAAGAAGCATAGCACAGTCTGCACCTTTCATATCAGATGTTCCTCTTCCATATAATTTTCCATCAATAACTTCTCCAGCAAAAGGTTTTTTAGTCCATTTTTCTTCATCAACAGGAACTGTATCTATATGTCCGTCCATCATAACTTTTGGACCTTCATATTTTCCTTTTATAGAGCAGATAACATTTCCATATTTATCAACATGAACTGAATCATATCCTAATTCTAAAGCTGTTTTCTTTATAAATTCAACAACTTCTTTTTCTTCTCCTGAATAACTTCTTCTTTGAATTAAACCTTGTAAAACTTCAACTAATTGTTCTTGTCTTTCTTTAGTTAACATTTTATTTTTCCTCCTGAAATTTTTAACTCAATAATATATAATTTCTATTTTTGATTTATTTAATTATCTATTGCTGTAAGCTCCGTTCCAAACAACATTTCTATATCCCTCAACATCTGTATCACCTTCAGTGCTTATGCAAAGAATTTTAGAATTTTCATCTATTTTTAATTCTTTCATAAGTTCTGCAAATTCTTCTTTCTTTTCTGATAGAATTGTGAAAAGTCCAAGTCCTACTGCTCCTGATTCTCCAGAAATTACTCTAGTGTCATCACCAAGAGGGCTTGAAAGAACTCTCATTCCTCTTGCAGCTATTTCGTCATCACATGATACAGAGAAGTCAGAATTATCTCTTAAGATTTTCCAGCTTATTGTGTTAGGTTCTCCACAAGCAAGTCCTGCCATTATTGTTGTAAGATCTCCTCCTACATTATGAGGATTTCCATCATTTGCAGCCATTGATTTATAAATACAGTTTGCTCCGTGAGGTTCACAGATAACAGTTATAGGTCTGTCATCTCCATAAAGATGAGCAAGATATCCTTGAACAGCTCCAGCAAAAGATCCTACACCAGCTTGTAAGAATACATGAGTTGGTTTTTCGTCTCCCATTTCTTTTAATTGTTCAATAACTTCATTAATGATTGTAGAATATCCTTGCATAATCCATAAAGGAATTCTTCATATCCATCCCAAGCTGTATCTTGTACCATTATCCAACCATAATCTTCAGCACCTTTATTTGCAAGTCTTACAGCATCGTCATAGTTAAGATCAGTAATAGTAACATCTGCTCCTTCTCTTGCTATTGCATCAAATCTCATTTTTGCAGAACCTTTTGGCATATAAACTACAGATTTTTGTTTTAATCTGTTAGCCATCCAAGCAACTCCTCTTCCGTGGTTACCATCTGTTGCAGTAACAAAAGTAACATCTCCAAGTTGTTTTTTAACTTCATCAGAAATTAAAACATTATAAGGAAGTTCATTTATATTTTTTCCAAGTCTTTTGCTTAAATATTTTCCTATTGCATAAGAACCACCAAGAACTTTAAATGCATTTAGTCCAAATCTTTTAGATTCATCTTTAAGCCATACTTTTTTAACTCCATAATGAGCAGCAAGATTTTTTAAGTCAACAAGTGGTGTAGCTTTGTAATTAGGCAGACTTTTATGAAACTCATAAACATCGTGCATGCTTTGTGCATCAAATCCTATAAGTTCAGATTTTTTATACTGAGAATCTCTGCTTTTTGTATTGTGTACCCATTTTAATAATTCCATCTTAATATTTTCCTCCTGAATTTTTATTATTCACAATTATATAAAGCAAAAAACATACCAACTGCAAAAAAAATGTTTTTGTTTTATTTTCATCTTGTTTGATTTTTTTTAGTTCTGTTTTTTTTAAAAAATTTCCTTATTTTTTCGCAATTTGAGAAATGTATCTCAAATTGCGAAAAAGAATAAAAAGTCTTGAAAATAAAAGATTTTTATAATTTTTTTTATTTTTCTTTCTCATTTTGAGAAAATGAAGTATAATTATATTGCAAATTAATAAAAATTAAAAGAGGAGAATATATGGATTTACTTTTTCAAATAAAAAATGATATTCAAAAATATGCAGAAACAATTTCTCAAATAATAAATATACATGTAGAAGTAATGGATAAAGACTTTATAAGAATAGCTGGAACAGGAGAGCTTAAAAATAAAGTTGGAATGAATATGGAAAAGGAAGCAGGTATTTATAAAAAAGTTTTAAAAACAGGAAAAACAATAGTGATAGTTAATCCAAGAGAAAATGAAGCTTGTTTAAAATGTGTTTCAAAGGAAAAATGCAGAGAAATTCTTGAGGTTTCAGTTCCTATTACTTTTAATTCAGATACAATAGGAGTAATAGGTCTCATATGTTTTGAAGAAAGTCAAAAAAATAATTTTTTGATGAAAAAAAATTATTATATAGGCTTTCTGGAACAAATGGCAGCATTTATAAGTTCTAGAGTATATCAAGAAAATGAAAAAATAATGATAGAAAATAATAATAAGGTTCTTCTTAATGTTGTTGATAGAATTCCAAATGGAATAATAATTACAAATGAACATAATAAAGTTGAACTTATAAATGAAACAGGAACATTTCTTTTTGGAAAATATATTCCTGAAATGAATGTTAAGACAGCAGGAATCTCGGATATTTTTGATAAAAAAGAATTTTTTCTGACATGTAATGACATAACTCATGAAGTGGTTGGAGATATAATAGATTTTCCAACAAATATGGGAAGATTCAGAACTCTTTATATTTTTCAAGAAGCAGAAAAATTCAGAGAATATATTCAACAATTTAATAGTAATTTTGCTAAAGATTTTATATTTACCTCTCCTCAGATGCAGAATGTTTATCTAAAAATACAAAAAGTTGCGAAAACAACAACAACGACTCTGATTACAGGAGAAAGCGGAACAGGAAAGGAAGTAGTTGCAAAATTAATTCATATGAATAGTAATAGAGCAAGTGGGCCTTTTATTCCTGTAAATTGTGGAGCAATACCAGAATCTCTTATAGAAAGTGAATTTTTTGGATATGTGAAAGGAGCTTTTACTGGAGCAAATCCACAAGGAAAAATAGGCTTTTTTGAACAAGCTGATGGAGGAACAATTTTTCTTGATGAAATAGGAGATATGCCTCTTTCTCTTCAAGTAAAGCTTTTAAGAGTGCTTCAGGAAAAAACAATCACTCCTATAGGTTCAAATAAAATAAAAAAAATAGATATAAGAATTATTGCTGCAACAAATAAAAATTTAGAAGAACTTGTAGCTGAAAATAAATTCAGAGAAGATTTATATTATAGACTTAATGTTTTTCCAATATATATTCCTCCTCTTCGTGAAAGACAAAAAGATATTGAAGAGCTTGCAGTTTATTTTGTTGAAAAATATTCTCACCTTTTTAATATTCCATCAAAGAGAATATCAGAGGGAGTAATTAATATTTTTACTTCATATAGCTGGCCAGGAAATATAAGAGAATTAAAAAATATTATAGAATATATAATAAATGTTATTGATGAAAGAGAAAATATAATTTCAGAGAAACATCTTCCTCCAAAACTTGTTAATAATTTTAAAAGTAAAGGGATAAAAACTCTAGCAGATCTTGAAAGAGAAGCCATTAAAAATGTTTTGGAAAAATTTGGGAACTCATCAAAAGATAAAATAAAAGCAGCTAAGGCACTTGATATAAGTCTTGCTACACTTTATAGAAAAATAAAACAATATAATTTAGAAAATTAAAAAAATGGGTTGTTGTAAAGCAAAAATACAACAACCCTTGATTTTTTAGTGTTAAATTCTTTTTTTAGGTGAATAATAAGTATGAAGAAGCTGATGAGCTTCATGGCTTAAAGGCTCTTTTAAATATTTTTTATAAAGTTCTATAATATATGGATTATCGTGTGATTTTCTTATAATTTTTCCTGAATCTATTTTTTCAAGCCCTTTTATTCTTTCTTTTACAATTTCAAAATTTCCATAATGGAAAGGCTGTCCTCCACCACCAACACATCCACCTTTACATGCCATAATTTCTATTGCATGGAGAATTTCTTCGCCTTTTTCAATTTTATTAAGAAGTTCTCTTGCTGCTCCAAGACCATTTACCACACCTATTCTTAATTTTATTCCGTTTACAGGAATTTCAGCAATTCTTATTCCTTCTATTCCTCTGAATTGTTCAAAATCAACTTTTTCAAGTTCCTCTCCAGTAACAAGTTCATATAGAGTTCTTGTAGCAGCTTCAATTACTCCTCCTGTTTTTCCAAATATGTCAGCAGCTCCTGTTGAATATCCAAGAGGATTATCAAATTTACTTTCAGGTAAAGTTCTTAAATCTATATTTGCTTGTTTTAAAAGGCTTGCAATCTGGCGTGTTGAAATTGAATAATCAACATCTGGAATACCACCATCTTTAAATTTATGTCTTGAAGCTTCATATTTTTTAGCAAGGCAAGGCATTATAGAAACACAAATAATTTTTTCTTTGCTTATTCCATTTTCTTTTGCCCAAATATTTTTTGCTACAGCTCCAAACATCTGCTGAGGAGATTTAGCAGTAGAAAGATTTCCTAAGAAATTATGAAAATGATGTTCAGCAAATTTTACCCACGCAGGACAACATGAAGTTATAAGAGGAAGTTTTACAGATTCTCCAGCAAGATATTTTTCAAGTCTTTCTTTAAGCTCGTTTCCTTCTTCCATAATAGTTAAATCAGCTGCAAAGTTTGTATCAAAAACATGACTGAAACCAACCATTTTTAAAGCTGTAACAAGTTTTCCAGTAAGATCTTCTCCTGGGGCAAATCCAAATTCTTCTCCTATAGCAACTCTTACAGCAGGAGCAACCTGTACTATAACTTTATTTTCTTTATTACTTAAATCGTTAAAAAGCTGTTTAGTATAATCAGTTTCATGTAAAGCTCCAACAGGACATACAGCAACACATTGACCACAGTTTGTGCAGATTGTTGTTTCAAGATTTTGTTCAAAAGCTGTTGCCATTGAAGCATTGAATCCTCTGTTTATACTTGAAAGAACACTGCATGTTTGAATATCACGGCACATTGTTTCACATCTTTTGCAAAGAATACATTTATCAGCATCTCTTATTATTGATGGTGAATATTCAACTCTGTTATTTGTCTTTTTACCTTTGAATCTGATTTCTCTTATTCCAAATTCAATAGCCAGTTTTTGAAGATCACATTTTCCATTTTTTTCACAAAGTAAGCAGTCTGATGGATGGTCAGAAAGCATAAGTTCAAGAATAGTTTTTCTTTCTTTTATAACTCTTAAAGAATTTGTTGTAATTTCCATTCCTTCAGAAACAGGAGTGGAACAAGCAGCAGCAAGATTTTTTCTTCCTTTTACTTCAACAACGCATATTCTGCAAGAAGAACAGTTATTTTTATATCCTATTTCTTTCATATGAAGATGGCAGAGACTTGGAATTTTTATTCCCACAGACTTTGCTGCTTCAAGAATAGTTTGCCCGGCTTTAGTTTCCACATCTATGCCGTCAATTTTTATATTAATAAGTTTTTTCATTAAATTTTCCTCCTATGCAATTTCTATCGCTTCAAATTTACAGTTTTCATAACATGCACCACATTTTATACATTTATTTTGATCTATAATATGAGGTGTTTTTACTTTACTTTCTATTGCATGAACAGGGCAGTTTCTAGCACAAAGAGTGCAGCCAATACATTTGTTTTGATTAATTTCATATTTAATAAGTTTTTTACATTGTTTTGCTGGACAAGTTTTATCTACTATATGAGCAACATATTCGTCATAAAATTTATTTAAGGTTGAAAGAACAGGATTTGGGGAAGTTTGTCCAAGTCCACAAAGAGCAGTGTCTTTTATTGTAGTAGAAAGCTCTCTTAAAAGTTCTAAATCTTCCATTTTTCCTGTACCATTTGTAATTCTTTCAAGAATTTCCTGAAGTCTTGTATTTCCTATTCTACACGGAGTACATTTTCCACATGACTCATCAAGAGTGAATTCAAGATAGAATTTTGCTATTGAAACCATACAATCGGTTTCGTCCATAACAATCATTCCTCCAGAACCCATCATTGAACCTTTTTCAAGTAAGGTATCAAAATCTATAGGAGTATCTAGGTCTTGTTCAGTCAGGCATCCTCCAGATGGTCCTCCAGTCTGTACAGCTTTAAATTTTTTATTTTTCTTAATTCCATCACCTATATCAAATATAACTTCTCTTAATGTAGTTCCCATAGGAACTTCCACAAGACCAACATTATTAACTTTTCCTGCAAGGGCGAAAACTTTTGTTCCAGGAGACTTTGGAGTTCCAATACTTCTAAACCATTCTGCTCCATTCAAAATAATTTTTGTTATATTTGCAAAGGTTTCAACATTATTAACATTTGTAGGTTTTCCCCAATAACCAGCTTCAGCAGGGAAAGGAGGTTTTGTTGTAGGTTCTCCTCTTTCTCCTTCCATTGAGTGAATAAGAGCAGTTTCTTCTCCACATACAAACGCTCCTGCTCCAAGTTTTATGTCTATATCAAAAGAAAATTTTGAGCCTAAAATATTTTTTCCTAAATATCCATTTTCCCTTGCATCTACAATAGCCTTTTCAAGTCTTGATACAGCTATTGGATATTCAGCTCTTATATATATAAGTCCTTTTGAAGCTCCTACTGAGTATCCACAGATTGTCATTGCTTCAAGAATACCATGTGGATCTCCTTCAAGAATTGATCTGTCCATAAATGCTCCAGGGTCTCCTTCATCAGCATTGCATACAACATATTTTTGATTGTTTACGGCTTTTTTTGTAAATTCCCACTTAAGACCTGTTGGGAATCCTCCTCCACCTCTTCCTCTAAGACCAGAGTCTTTTATAACTTTTATGACATCATCAGGAGTCATTTCTTTTATAACTTTTTCAAGAGCTTTGTATCCATCATGTGCAATATAGTCATTAATATCTTCAGGATTTATGAATCCGCAGTTTTTAAGAGCGATTCTTACCTGTTTTCTATAAAACTGCATATCTTTTCCATCGTGAATTTTTTCTTTTGTTCTCGGATCTATAAAAAGAAGTCTTTCTACAACTTTTCCATTTACAAAATGACTTTCAATAATCTCTTCAGCATCTTCAGGTTTCACTTCTATGTATAAAACATTATCAGGAAGAATTTTAACGATTGGACCTTTTTCACAAAATCCAAAACAACCTGTTTTTTTTACATGAACTTCTTTTTCAAGTCCGCTTGCAGTTATAAATGCTCTAAGATTTTCAATAATTTGCTCACTTTTTGAAGAAAGACAGCCAGTTCCACCACAGACTAAAATTTCTCTATTCATAAAGACCTCCTGTTGCTTTTTCAATTTCTTTTTCTTTGTATTCAGCTAAAATTTTTTTAATATCTTTTGTTTTTTCTTTTCCATAAACTTCTTTTCCTATCATAACAACAGGTGCAAGTCCACAGGCTCCTACACATCTAAGACAGTCTAAAGAGAAAAGTCCATCTAAAGTTGTTTCTCCTACTTCTATTTTAAGGAAATCTTTTATATCATTTAAAACTTTTTCAGCCCCTCTTACATAACAAGCTGTTCCCATACATACAGAGATAGGATATTTTCCTTTAGGAACCATGGTAAAAAAATGATAGAAACTTACAACACCATAAACTTTTGATATAGGAAGATCCATTTTTTCAGCAATGAATTCCTGTACTTGAGCTGGTAAGTATCCAAATATATCCTGAGCTTTGTGAAGTACACTTATAAGGCTTCCTTTTTTTTCAGGAAGTTCATTTATAAATTCTTCCAATTTTTTAAAACATTCTTCTTTTAAGATATTATTGCAACTCATAATTTCCTCCTTAAACCTAAAATAACTTTTATGTGATTATACAATAACTATACTATAAGTTCAATATTAAAATTAAATATATTTTTTAAGAACAAATTAAAATAAAAATTTTTTATCATTTTGATAAAAAATGAAAGAAGAAAGATTAGAAAAAAAGATATTTTAAAAAAATTATCAAAAAGATAAAAGAAAAAATTATCACTTTGATAAATGTAAAATTTATTTTCATAAAGAATTTTTTATAAAAGATTTCCTAATTTATCTTAAAAAGATGGATAATATTTGAAAATTATCAAAATGATAACACAGAAATGATCAAAATTTAAGGTAATTAATAATAAATTTATTTATATTATCAAAATGATAATATAAATAATTATCATTTTGATAAAAAGCCAGATATAAGTGTTTATTAAATGGAGCGAATCATATATATTTTTTATTTATTGAATTAAAAATAAACATTTTTTAATAAAAAATATAGATGGCATAATAATTGCTTATTTATAAATTTGAGTTGTAAAAAAGTTTAATGGGAGGAAAAATTTTGATATTAACAAATGGAAGAGTTATAACACAGGATCAAAATAATCCATATATAGAAAATGGAGCTGTTGTTATAAAAAAAGAAAAAATAGTAGCAATAGGAAATACAGAAGAAATTTTAAAAAAATATCCTGATGAAGAAATTATTGATGTTGAAAACAAAATTATTATGCCTGGAATAATAAATACACATCACCATATTTACAGTGCATTTGCAAGAGGTATGGCATCAAAAGGGAAAGCTCCAAAAGATTTTATAGAAATTCTTGAAGGACTTTGGTGGAAAATAGATAAAAAATTAACTTTAGAAGATTTAAAATACAGTGCTTATACAACATATATTGATTGTATAAAAAATGGTGTTACTACTGTATTTGATCATAATGCAAGTCCATATGCAGTGAAAAATAGTCTTTTTACAATAGCGAATGTAGCACAAAAACTTGGATTAAGAACTTGTCTTTGTTATGAAGTTTCTGACAGAGATGGAGAAGAAATTCTTAAAGATGGAATAGATGAAAATATTAATTTTATAAAAGAATATAATAATAATTCACAAAATATGATTAAAGGAATGTTTGGGCTTCATGCAGCTTTTACACTTTCAGATGAAAGTCTTGCAATGTGCAGAGAAAAAATGAAAGGAATAAATGCAGGATATCATGTTCATGTAGCTGAAGGAAAAGCAGATCTTGAGGATTCTCTTAAAAAATATGGAAAAAGAGTTGTAGAAAGATTAAATGAATTTGGAATTTTAGGAAAGAAAACTTTAGCAGTTCACTGCATTCATGTTGATGATAATGAGCTTAATATTTTAAAAAATACAGATACATATGTTGTTCACAATCCTGAATCAAATATGGGAAATGCAGTTGGATGCCAGCCATTTTTAAAATTATTTGAAAAAGGAATAATAACAGGTCTTGGAACAGATGGATATACAAGTGATATGTTTGAATCAATGAAAGTTGCAAATATTATTCATAAACATGTAAATCAAAATCCATCAGTAGCATGGGGGGAAGTTCCTGAAGCTATGTTTAAAAATAATAGAAAAATAGCAGGAGAATATTTTGAAGGAGAATTAGGAATCCTAAAAGAAGGAGCATTAGCAGATGTAATTGTTGTAGATTATGATCCTTTAACTCCTCTTACAGAAAATAATATAAATTCACATATCCTTTTTGGAATGATGGGGAGATCAGTTGTTACAACAATAATAAATGGAAAAGTTGTAATGAAGGACAGAAAACTTATTGAAATAGATGAAAAGGAAATATTTAAACAATCAAGAACAGTAGCTCAAAAATTATGGGACAGAATGTAAGAGAGTTAAATGGAGGGAGGCAATGAAAATGATGAATAATATGATACATCCCACTGACAAGATGTTGGGTATGGGAGATTTATTTCTTTTAGGAATGCAGCATATAGCTGCTATGTGTGCTGGAGCTATGGCAGTTCCAATGATTTTAGGAAATTCTCTTGGTCTTTCTCAAGGAGACATTCATACACTTGTAAGTGCGGCTTTTATGATGGTAGGAATAGGGACACTTCTTCAAACTATAGGAATAAAAAATTTTATAGGTTCAAGACTTCCTATGATAGAAGGTGTAAGTTTTGCTGGAGTTGCAGCTCTTGCAGCAATAGGAATCACTTATAGAAATACTGATCCTATGCTTGGGTTACATATAATGTTTGGGGCAACAATAATTTCAGGTATTTTTTGCTTTTTAGTAGCTCCTGTATTCGGAAAACTTTTAAGATTTTTTCCTCCTTTAGTCTCAGGGGTTGTTGTAACTTCAATGGGAATATCTCTTATGCCAGTTGCAGTAAGATGGGCAGGAGGGGGGAATCCTGCAGCTGCTGACTTTGGAAATTTTAAAAATATATTATTAGCATTTATTACTTTAATAATAATTATAGGGATTCAAAAATTATCAAAAGGATTTTTAGGAAATGTAGCGATTCTTATAGGAATTATTGCAGGAACAATAATTTCAATCCCAATGGGAATAGCTGATTTTTCAGCAGTAAAAGAGGCTGCTTTTGTTACATTTAACACTCCTTTAAAATTTGGAATACCTAAGTTTGAAATTACTTCTGTATTATCTCTTCTTTTAGTACAGCTTGTAATAATGACAGAATGCACAGGAAATCAGCTTAATTTAAGCAATATCTGTGGAACAGATGAAAAAGATGAAAAAAGACTTGTAGCAGGCTTAAGAGCTCATGGACTTTCTTCAATAATAGGAGGAATATTTAATTCTTTTCCTCATGCTTTATTTGGACAAAATGTTGGAATAGTAGCAATAACAGGAGTAGAAAGCCGTTTTGCAGGAACAGCAGCAGGAGTAATTCTTTTAATTGTAAGTTTCTTTCCAAAACTTACAGCAGTGTTTACTTCAATTCCATCTCCAGTACTTGGAGGAGCAGGAATTGTAATGTTTGGTATAGTTGCAGCGGGAGGAATTAAAAAGTTAGGAGAAGTCAGTTATGTAGGAAATAAAAATCTTTTAATAGTTGCAGTGAGTATAGGCCTTGCTTTAGTTCCTGTAACAGTTCCTGAAATTTATAAACATGTGCCTGCATGGGGAAATATACTTTTCCATAGTCCAGTAACTCTTGGTTGTTTATCAGTAATAATTTTAAATATCATTTTTAATGAAACAGGCAATAAAAAATAAAACTATAAAAAGTAAGTAGGAGGAATATAAAAAAATGAGAGATATAATGGTGCCAATGCCTTTTGATAAATTAATAAAACAATGTTTAACAGAATATAGAACTAAAAAATCCCTATTTGATGTAAAAGCAGTGACAAAAGCTGATGAAAATAAAAAAATGGATTTTTGTGGAAGAGAACTGGAAAGCCCTTTAGGTGTAGCAGCAGGACCTCACACACAGCTTGCACAGAATATAGTTGCATGTTATGCAGGAGGAGCAAGATTTATAGAACTTAAAACAGTTCAAAGAATGTTCGGAGAAGAACTTGGAATTCAAAAACCATGTATTCGTGCAAATGATGAAGGATATAATGTTGAATGGTCATCAGAACTTCATGCTTTAGAAGCTATGAATGAATATATAAGAGCTTGGTTTGCAGTTAAAGTTGTAGCAAAAGAATTTGGTTTAGGAAATCCTGATGCTTTCCAATTTAATATGAGTGTTGGATATGATCTTGCTGGAATACAATCTCAATCTGTTGACGGATTTTTAAACGGACTTCATGATGCATCAACTACAAAAGTATTTAAAGAATGTAAAGAATATTTATTAAATAATTTAAATCTTTTTCAAAATGTAGATGCAGATTTTATAAATTCAATACCTGCTCATGTATGTAATACTGTTACACTTTCTACAATGCATGGTTGTCCTGCAGATGAAATAGAAAAAATAGCAGCATATTTAATTGAGGATAAGGGATTTAATACATTTATTAAATGTAATCCAACTCTTTTAGGATATGAATATGTAAGAAAGACAATGGATGAAATGGGGTATGATTATTTATCAATAGATAAACATCAATTTGAAGTTGATCTTAAATTTGATCAGGCAGTAAAAATGATAAATAATCTTCTTAAACTTAGCAGAGTTAAAGGAGTAACTTTTGGGGTAAAACTTTGTAATACTATGCCTGTTGAAATAAAACATGAAGAACTTCCAGGAGAAACAATGTATATGTCAGGAAAAAGTTTATATCCTCTTGCAATTTCTCTTGCAAAAGTATTGGGAGAAGCTATTGGAGATGAATTAGAAATATCTTTTTCAGGAGGAGCTGATAAAAATAATATAGATAAAATATTTGAAGCTGGAATTTATCCAATAACTGTTTGTACAACTCTTCTTCAGCCTATGGGATATGAAAAATTAGCAAAACTTTATGAACAATTACATAATGTTGCTTACCCAGTAAACAGAAAATTAAATCTTGTTAAAATAAATGAACTTGTTGAAAATGTAAAAACAGATAAAAATTACTGTAAATCAGAAGTTCAAAGAAAGAAAACAGATGAGCATATAGATTATAGAGGAGTTTCTGAAAAAGATAATTTAAATTGTAAAGTTCTTTGTCAGACTTGTATAAGAGTATGTCCTAACAGAGCAAATACATATATAGAGACAACAGAAGGAAAAATTATACTTCACATAGATGATTCATGTAATGAATGTGGAAACTGCCAATATTTATGTATTCAACCATGTATGCCGTATAGAGACAGACTTACATATTTTTCATCAAGAGATATGATGGCAGAAAGTGAAAATAAAGGTCTTACAATAGCAGGGGATAAATATTTTGTTCGTCTTGAAAGTGATATTGTTGAATATACATATGATGAACTTTCTGATTTTATGAAATCTGTTGTAGATTCAATTAAGAAAACGCATTCATATTTAATTTAGAAAATTGTATTTCAAGGAGAGCAGATTATTATGGAATTGCTTTTAAAAAATGCAAATATAGTAACAGAAAAAGAAAATTATATCAGTGATATATATATTGCTGATGGAATTATAAAAAGAATAGAAAAAAATATAGAAATTTCCAATGTAAAGACAGTGGATATAGGAGGAAAATATCTTATTCCAGGGGGAATAGATATCCATACCCACTTTAACATTGATGTTGGAATAGCAAAATCAGTTGATGATTTTTATACAGGAACAGTTGCTGCAGCTTGTGGTGGAACAACAACAATAATTGATCATATGGGATTTGGGCCAAAGGGTTGTTCGCTTCATTATCAGCTTGAAAAGTATCACGAATTTGCAGAAAAAAATGCAGTGATAGATTATGGCTTTCATGGAGTGATACAGCATATAGATAACAATATTTTAAATGAAATAGACAGCATGATAGATGATGGAATTCCTTCTTTTAAAGGATACATGACATACGATTACAAACTTTCCGACAGAGAAATGCTGGAACTTTCATATAAACTTTCTTCATCAGGGGGACTTTTAACAGTCCACCCTGAAAATAATGACATCATAGGTTATTTGAAAGATAAATTTGCATCAGAAGGAAAATTATCTCCAAAATATCATGGACAGAGCAGACCTTCAAGATGTGAAGGAGAAGCAGTAAACAGAATGCTAGATATTACATCTGTAACTGGTTGCCCTTTATATATAGTTCATCTTTCATGTGAAGAAGGACTTAGCCATATAAAAGAAGCAAAAGATAAAGGACAGAAAATTTTTGCAGAAACTTGTCCTCAGTATCTTGTACTTGATGAAAGCTGTTATTCTCTTCCTGAATCAGAAGGGCTTAAATATATATGTAGTCCTCCAATAAGAGATAAACATCATCAAGAAAAATTATGGGAAGGAATAAGAGAGGGTTATATTCAGACTGTTGCAACAGATCACTGTTCTTTTAGTTTTTCAGAACAAAAACTAATGGGAAAAGATGATTTCAGAAAATGTCCTAATGGCCTTCCAGGAGTAGAAACAAGGATAGTTCTTATGTTTTCAGAGGGAGTGTCAAAAGGAAGAATAAATATAAATAAATTTGTGGAAGTAGTAAGTACAAATCCTGCAAAATTATTTGGTATATATTCACAGAAAGGTTGTATTGCAGTAGGATCAGATGCAGATTTAGTGGTTATAGATCCAAAATTAAAAAAGAGAATAACAAAAGGAGAACTTCATGAGAATACAGATTATACTCCTTTTGAAGGGATAGAAATAATTGGTTGTCCTATAATGACTATTTCAAGGGGAGAGATAATAGTTGAAAATAATAAATTTACAGGACAAAAAGGAAGAGGAAGATTTTTAAAAAGAAAACCTTTCTCATATTAAAGTTTAAGATGGAGGAAATTGATTTATGAACGAAAATTTCGTTTTTGTAGTAAATGGACAGACTGTTTCTGTCAGTGAAGAAAAAAATCTTCTTGATTACCTAAGAGAAGATTTGGGACTTATATCAGTAAAAGATGGTTGTAAAGAAGGAGCTTGTGGAACTTGTACAATTTTAGTTGATGGAAAAGCAATGAAATCTTGTATTCTTACAACAAAAAAAGCTGTAGGAAAAGAGATAATAACTGTTGAAGGGTTAAGCCAAAGAGAAAAAGATGCCTTTGCTTATGCTTTTACAGAATGCGGAGCTGTTCAATGTGGATTCTGTATTCCTGGAATGGTTATAGCAGCAAAAGCTCTTTTTTTAAAAACTTTAAATCCAACAGGAGATGAAGTAAAGAAAGCTCTTGTAGGAAATATATGTAGATGCACAGGATATGTAAAAATAGAACAAGCTATTCTTATGGCAGCAGAGATACTTAGAGAAAATAAAGAAATAGAACAGCGTGAATGTAAAGGACTTATAGGATCAAATACAGGAAGAGTTGATGCAGTAGCAAAAACTTTAGGAACAGCGAAATATGCAAGAGATTATAAAGTTCCTGGAATGTATTATGGAAGTGCTGTTAGAACCAAATATCCAAGAGCAAGAGTTCTTTCAATAGATTATTCAGAAGCTTTAAAACTTGATGGAGTTTTAGGAGTACTTACTGCAGCAGATGTTCCAGGAAATAACTATATAGGACACCTTGAGTTTATTTCTGACTGGCAGGCTCTTATTCCTGTTGGTGAGATAACAAGATATATTGGTGATGCAGTTGCTCTTGTTGCAGCAAAAGATATGAAGACTTTAGAAGAAGCTAAAAAGCTTGTAAAAGTTGAATATGAAGAACTTCCTGCAATGTTTACACCTGAAGAAGCTATGGCTGAAGGAGCACCTCTTATTCATAAAAAAGAAAGAAATATTCTTGTAAGGGAAGTATTAAAGAGAGGAAATTCAGATGAAGTCATAAAAAATTCAAAATATGTAGTCACAAATATCTATAAAACACCTGGAACAGAACATGCTTATCTTGAGCCTGAGTCAGCTCTTGCTATTCCTGAAGGTGATGGGGTAAGACTTTATACATCAAGTCAATCTATATTTGATGAACAGAGAGAAGTATCAAGACTTCTTGGGCTTAAGCGTGAACAAGTAAGAGTAACTTCAGCATATGTTGGAGGAGGATTTGGTGGTAAGGAAGATATGACAGTTCAACATCATGCAGCTCTTCTTGCTTATGTACTAAAAAAACCTATACAAGTAACTCTTACAAGACAAGAAAGTATAAATTACAGTGTAAAAAGACATCCAATGACAATAGAAATGACTACAGCTTGTGATGAAAATGGAATTTTAACAGCAATGAAGGCAAAAATAATTGCAGATACAGGAGCTTATGCTTCTCTTGGAGGACCTGTTCTTCAAAGAGCATGTACTCATGCAGCAGGACCTTATAATTATCAAAATATAGATATAGAAGGAATAGCTGTTTATACAAATAATCCTGTTTCAGGAGCATTTAGAGGATTTGGTGTAACTCAGTCTGCATTTGCCATTGAAGCAAATATAAATCAACTTGCTGAACTTACAGGAATTGATCCCTGGGATATTAGATATAGAAATGCAATAAGACCAGGACAGGAACTTCCTAACGGACAGATAGCAGATAATGGAACAGCTTTAGTTGAAACTCTTGAAGCAGTTAAAGATATTTATTATAATAATAAGATTGCAGGTATTGCCTGTTCAATGAAAAATGCAGGTATAGGTGTGGGACTTGAAGATATAGGAAGATGCAGACTTACCGTTGAAAATGGAGTTGTAAAAGTAAGAACATCTGCTGCATGTATTGGACAGGGAATAGGAACAGTATGTCTTCAAATAGTTTGTGAAGCCTCAGGTCTTACAACAGATAAAGTTGTAATTGAAACTCCTGATACTCATATTACTCCAGATAGTGGAACAACAACAGCTTCAAGACAAACTGTCTTTACAGGAGAAGCAGCTAAAAAAGGTGGACTTGAACTTAGAAAACTTCTTGAAACTAAAACTTTAGAAGAACTTGAAGGTTGGGATTATTATACAGAATATTCAGGTATAACAGATAAAATGGGATCTGATAAGAAAAATCCTGTAAGCCATGTGGCCTATGGATATGCAACTCAGGTTGTAGTTTTAAACGAGGAAACTGGAAAAGTTGAAAAGGTTGTGGCTGCTCATGATGTAGGAAGAGCAGTAAACCCTAAAGCCCTTGAAGGTCAAATAGAGGGTGGAGTTGTTATGGGACTTGGATTTGCTCTTACAGAAGTAATGCCTGTAAAAGCAGGAGTTCCTCAGGTTAAATTTGGAACTCTGGGATTATTCAGAGCTCCAAATGTCCCAGAAATAAAACCTATTATTGTAGAAAAAAATAAAGCTGATTTAGCTTATGGAGCAAAAGGAGTAGGAGAAATAACAGTTATTCCTACAGCACCTGCAGTTCAAAATGCTTATTATAAATTTGATGGAAACTTTAGAACATCTCTTCCACTAGAACATACATTCTATAAAAAATAATTCTCAAATTGAATATTTACACCATAGGAAATCCTGATTATTTATAATCAGGATTTCTCTAAATAAAATATTTTTTTAATTTTATGCATATTAAGAAAACTTGAATAATTATTGCAGAGATTGTATAATAAAATGTAGTAGTATAAATTTGAAAAGGTGAAAACTTTGTTTTTTGAAAATTTTGGAATAGAAAAAAATACAGTAACAGGAATAACAGGAAGCGGAGGAAAAACTTCACTTATATTTTGTTTAGCAGAAGAACTTTCAAAATATGGAAAAGTTCTTGTAACTACTACAACAAAAATATATGAGCCAGATAAAAAAAAATATGAGAAACTTTTTCTTACAGAAACAAATGAAGTTTTTCAAGGAACAGGAAAAAATATTTTCATCTTTGGAAGTAAGATAGAAAATGGAAAACTTTTATCTCCAACTGAAGGAGAAATATTAAGCCAGAGAAGCTTATTTGATTATATTCTTTATGAGGGAGATGGTTCTAAAAGAAAATTTATGAAATTTTGGAGAAAAGACGAGCCATGTATACTTTCGTTTACAGATAATATTATAGGTGTTGCTAATATAAAAGCATTTGGTCTTTCTTTTTCAGAAGAAAATGTACATAGATACAATATGTATATGGACAAAAATAATAAATTTTATAAAAATAAATACATAGATTTTGAAATTTTAAAATCATATATAAAAGAAGGGAAATTTTTTAGAAACTTTTCAGGAAAAAAAATAATATTTTTAAATGGAATAGAAAATTTAGATGAGTTTAAGATGGGTTTAGAAATAAAAAAAGAAGTCCAGAATCTTATTTTAGGTTCTGTGAAAAAAAGGAAAATATATTTTGAAAATAATATATCAGCAGTTGTTATGGGAAGTGGAAAATCAGAAAGATTTGGAAAAAATAAATTACTTGAAAAAATAGATGGTATTCCAATGATAGAAATACTTTTAAAAAAACTTATAAAATTTCCTTTTAAAAAAATTTTTGTTACTTACAAAGATCAAGAAGTTTTTGAAATATGTAAAAAATATAATGTTATTTCATTGAAGAATAACAGATACTATTTAGGGCAGAGTGAAAGCATAAAGCTGGGAACAAGTAATATAAAAAATGAAAGTATTATGTTTTTTACAGGGGATATGCCATTTCTTTCAGAGGAAGTAATTTTTAAAATAATTTCAGAATATGATAACAGAATAACAATTCCTGTTGTATCAGGAGAGAGATTTTCTCCTGTAATTTTTCCAAATAGATATAAAGAAGCTCTTTTATCTCTTTCAGGGGATATTGGAGGGCGTGAAATAATAAGAAAAGAAAAAGACATTAATTTTATAGATTTTTTTGATAAAAAACCATTTATAGATATAGATACAGAAGAAGATTTTGAAAATTTAAAGGTGGTATTTAAAGATGATAGAAAATAAAGTTGTTATTGTCAGAGGAGGAGGAGATCTTGCTTCAGGTACAATAAACAGATTACATAATATGGGATTTAAAGTTTTAGTTTTAGAGATAGAAAAACCTAATTTTATAAGAAGAAAAGTTTGTTATGGGCAGGCTGTTTATGAAAAAGAATTTTTATTAGAAGGTATAGTTTCAGAAAGAGCAGATAATTTAGATGAAATAAAAAATATTTGGGCTGATGGAAGAATTCCTGTATATATTGATTCTCAGATGGAGATAGTTTCAAAGATAAAACCTATTGCAGTTATTGATGCAATAATTGCTAAAAAAAATTTAGGGATGAGAAAGGGTATTGCTCCTATTACTATTGCACTTGGACCTGGTTTTGAAGCTGGAAAAGATGTTGATGTAGTTATAGAAACTCAAAGAGGACATAATTTAGGAAGAATTATTTTTGAAGGATTTGCAGCAGAAAATACAGGAGTTCCTGGAATAATAAAAGGATATGGAAAAGAGAGAGTAATCCATGCACCTGCTTCAGGAAAGTTAAAAATAGTTCATGATATAGGAAGTATCGTACAAAAAGATGAAATTATAGCTTATATTGATAGTGTTCCAGTATATGCTTCTCTTACAGGGCTTATAAGGGGAATGATAAGAGAGGGAAGCATTGTAGAAAAAGGTTTAAAAATAAGTGATATTGATCCAAGAGAAGAAGAGTTAAAAAATTGTTATACAATATCTGATAAGGCAAGAACAATTTCAGGAGGAGTGGCAGAGGCACTGTTTTATTTGATGAACAGACTATCTGTTAAAAAATAGTAATGAACAGGAGGAAGTATGAAAGATAGTTATGGCAGAGATATAAATTATTTAAGGATATCTCTTACAGAAAACTGTAATTTAAAATGTATATATTGTCTTCCTGAGGATTTTTCTCCTAAGCAATATAATGAAAGAAATATTCTTTCAGAAAAGAATGTTTTATCTATTGCTGAGGCAGCAAAAGAGATGGGAATAAATAAAATAAGACTTACAGGAGGGGAACCTCTTTTAAGAAAAGATATTGTTTCCATTGTTTCTGGAATAAAAAAGATTGGAATTGATGAAATTTATATAACAACAAATGGAATCCTTTTAGCAGATAAGGCAGAAAAACTAAAAAGTGCAGGACTTTCAGGAATTAATGTAAGTCTTGATACCTTAGATGAAAATCAATTTAAAGAAATCACAAGAGGAGGAAAACTTTCAAAAGTTCTTGAAGGAATAGAAAAATCTAGCGATTGTGGTTTGAAAGTAAAAATAAATTCTGTAATATTAAAAGGAATAAATGAAAATGCAATAAAATCTCTTGCAGAAATTACTTTAAAAAAAGATATAGATGTAAGATTTATAGAACTTATGCCTGTTGGGCAAGGAAGAAAATTTACTGGAATAAAAAATGAAGAGATTTATAATTTATTGCAAAATTTATTTCAATTTAATAATAATTTCTTTGAAATAAAAGGAGTTGCGAAATACTACAAGTTAAAAAATAGTATTGGAGAAATAGGATTCATTAGTCCAGTAAACAGTTGCTTTTGTGAAAGTTGCAATAAAATAAGAATAACTTCAGATGGAAACATTAAGAGATGTTTGAATATAAATGGACATAAAAATATTAAAAAATATCTTGATGAAGGTGCAGGAAAAGAAATTATAAAAGATATTCTTAAAGATGAAATATTTAAGAAGCCTGAAAAACATCTTTTTGGAAAAGAAAATAAAGATGAAGAAATGAAAAATATGAACCAAATTGGAGGTTAAATATTGGAAGGCAAAATATTAAAAGCTGTGAGTGATGCAGTTGAAAAAGGAATAGAAGTAGCAGTTGTGACAGTTTTGGAAGTAAAAGGTTCAAGTCCTGGAAAAGAGGGTTCTATGATGGCTGTTTTTTCAGATGGTTCTATTATAGGAACAGTTGGAGGAGGAGCTTTAGAATATGAAATTATCCAAGAATCACTAAAAGCAATAAATAAAAATAGTAGCTGTGAAAAATCTTTTGAACTTACTGAAACAGGAAACCTTCATATGAAATGTGGAGGTTTTATAAGAGTATATATAAAAATATTTGCTAAAAGAGAAAAGCTTTTGATAATGGGAGGAGGTCACCTTGGAGCAGAGCTTTATACTTTAGGAAAATTTTTAAATAAATATGTTGTCATTTTTGATGACAGAGAAGAATTTATAAATAAAGAAAGATTTCCAAAGGCAGATGAACTTATTTTTGGAAAAATGGAGGAAACAGTAAAAAATTATTCTATAGATGAGAATTCTTATATAATAATTGTAACAAGAGGTCATGAAAATGATAAGCAATGTTTAAAAGCAATTCTTGATAAAAAAATTTCTCCTAAATATATTGGAATGGTTGGAAGTAAGGGAAAGGTAATTTCAACATATAAAGAACTTTTATCAGAAGGTTATTCAAAAGAAGAACTTAAAGAAATTTATTCTCCGATAGGTCTTGATATAAGTAATTCAGAACCAAAAGAAATAGCTCTTGGAATTATGGCTGAAATTATTGCTGTAAAAAATAAAAAAATTGCAATACATATGAAAGATATAAGAAAAATAGATGTTGATAATTTAATTTAAAAGAGGTAAAGAATAAGATGGAAAATATGGGAAAAGTTATGGCTGTGTGTATAAGCGAAAAAAGAGGAACAGAGAAAAAAAATATACACGAATGTGAAGTTATAGAGGGATTTGGACTTAAAAATGATGCTCATGGAGGAAATTGGCATAGACAGATAAGCCTTCTTTCTTTTGAAAAAATAGAAGATTTTAAAAGAAGAGGTGGAGATGTTATTGATGGATCTTTTGGGGAGAATATAATAGTATCAGGTATAGATTTAAGAAATCTTCCTGTAGGAACAGTTATAAAAATTAATGAAGTTATTCTTGAAGTAACTCAAATAGGAAAAGAATGTCATTCTCATTGTGAAATTTTCCACAGAGTTGGAGATTGTATAATGCCAAGAGAAGGAATTTTTACAAAAGTCGTTAAAGGAGGAGTTATAAAAGAAGGAGATATAGTAACTGTTCTTTAATTAAATTGGAGGTAAAGATGAAAATTATAGATACTAAAAATGCAGTTGGAACCGTTTTATGCCATGATATTACAAGAATTGTTCCAGGAGAATTTAAAGGTGTAGCTTTTAAAAAGGGACATATTATTAAGGAAGAAGATATTCCTGAACTTTTAAAACTTGGGAAAGACCATCTTTATGTTTGGGAGAAAAAAGAAGGAACTCTTCATGAAAATGAGGCTGCAGAAAGAATAAAAAATCATATTGCAGGAGATGGACTTGTTTTTGGAGAAGTAAAAGAAGGAAAAATTGATTTTTTTGCTGAGGAAGATGGTATTGTATCTATTGATACAGATGAACTTTTAAAAGCTAATTCAATAGGAGAAATTATAATTTCAACAATACATAATAATACTCCTGTAAAAAAAGGTGAAAAAATAGCTGGAACAAGAATAATTCCTCTTGTTATAAGTGAAGAAAAAATAAAATTATTAGAAGAAATATGTAATAAAAGATTTATTTCAATAAAAAGAATTAATCCTAAAAAGACAGCAGTTATTACAACAGGAAATGAAGTTTTTTATGGAAGAATTCAAGATAAATTCGGGCCTGTAATAAAATCAAAAGTTGGAGAATATGGTTGCGAAGTTATATCTCATGTCTTTTCTCCTGATGATAAAGAAAAGATAAAACATAATCTTATTGAGGCTCTTGAAAGCGATGCAGAACTTATAATCTGCACAGGAGGAATGTCAGTAGATCCAGATGATATGACTCCAACAGCAATAAAAGAAACAGGAGGAGAACTTGTAACTTATGGTTCACCAGTTCTTCCAGGAGCAATGCTTCTTATAGCTTATAAAAACGGAAAGACTATCTTAGGTCTTCCTGGTTGTGTTATGTATGCAAGAAGAACTGTTTTTGATTTAGTTCTTCCAAGAATATTAGCAGGTGAAAAATTAACTTTTGAAGATATTGCAAAATATGGTCATGGCGGATTATGTTTAGATTGCGAAGTCTGTCATTTTCCTCATTGCTCATTTGGAAAGGGAGTATAGAATGGATTTTACACATTTCAATGAAGAAGGGAAAGCTCATATGGTTGATGTGAGTGAAAAAAATCAGACACAAAGGACAGCTACAGCTTTTGGGAAAATAAAAGTATCAAAAGAAATTATTTCTAAGCTTTTAAATAGAGAGATAGAAAAAGGAGATGTTCTTGGGGTTGCAAGAGTTGGAGGAATAATGGGAATGAAAAAAACGAGTGACCTTATTCCTATGTGTCATTCTATTTTTATGACAGGCTGTGATATGGAATTTAAAATAATGGAAGAAGAAAGTGAAATTCATATTTTTGCTACAGCAAAAACTGTAGGAAAAACAGGAATAGAAATGGAAGCTTTGACAGGTGTAAGTATAGCAGCTCTTACAATTTACGATATGTGTAAAAGTATAGACAAAAGAATGGTTATTTCTGATATTCATCTTATTTCAAAAACTGGAGGGAAGAGCGGAGATTTTCATTTTTGATTAAGAGTTTTGGAGGCTAGATTTATGAAAAAATTATTTATTTTAATATTTAGTATAATAATGTCTGTTTCTGTTTTTTCTAAAGAAATAGTAGTGAGTGCTGCAGCAAGTCTTAAAAATTGTCTTGAAGAGATAATCCCTGAGTATGAGAAAAAATCAAATGATAAAATAATTTTAAATTTAGGTGGATCAGGAACTTTAAGAACACAGATAGAAAAAGGTGCTGTTGTAGATCTTTTTATATCAGCAAATCAAGAAAATATTAATATGCTTATTGACAAAAATATTATAAAAAAAGAAAATGCTTATGATTTTCTGTCAAATGTACTTATTTTAGTAAAAAGTCCATATAGTAAGAGTGAAATAAAAACTATTGAAGGATTAAAAAACAGTGATGTATATATTGCTGTTGGAAATCCAGAAACAGCTCCTGTTGGTAAATATACTTTACAATCACTTAAAAATCTTGGAATTTTTGAAACATTAAATCAAGAAAAAATAGTTTATGCTAAAGATGTTACTGCAACAGCTCAATATGTACAAATTGGAGAGGTTGATTTTGGAATAATTTATGACTCAGACAAAAATAGAATGAAAAATCCAATAGTTGTTGCTGAATTTCCTGAAAATTCACATGATAAAATAATATATTCTTTAGCACTTCTAAATAATAATAAAGAAACTGAAAACTTTTTTGAATTTTTAAGAAAAGATGAGACTAAAAAAATATTTAAGAAACATGGTTTTATAGTGATGTAGAATGTTTTTTGTAGTAAAAAATTCACTTATTATTGCATTTATAGGAATAATAATAACAACATTTTTATCTCTTGTAATAATTTTTATCAGCGGATATTTCTCTAAAAAAATAAAAAATATTATTGATATTATTGTAACTCTTCCTCTTTTTATTCCTCCCTCTGTGAGTGGTTATTTTATTCTTTCTGTTTTTGGAGTTCAGGGGATAATTGGAAAACCTTTTTATGATTATTTTGGAATAAGATTTACTTTTACTGTTTATGGAGCAATTATTGCAGGGATAATTGTGTCGCTCCCAATAGTTTACCAGAGCATAAGACTTGCAATGTCATCAATAGATAAAGAATACTTTGAAGAGGCTGAACTTCTTGGAGCAAATAATTATCATTTTTTTATGGATATTGTTTTTCCAATGAGTAAGAGAGGAATTATTGCAGGAATTGTTTTAGGAGCTGGAAGAATTTTAGGAGAATTTGGTGCAACTTTAATGGTTGCTGGAAATATTCCAAATAAAACTCAAACTCTTCCTATTGCAATTTATTCAGCTGTTGAAAATGGAGAAGACAAAGAGGCAATGTTTCTCGTCTTAATAGTACTATGGATAAGCATAGTAATAATGTTTGTATATAATTTTTTGAAAAAAAGAGGAGACGAAAGAGATGTATAAAGTTGCAATAGTGACAATAAGTGATAAAGGTTCAAGAGGAGAAAGAGAAGATATAACAGGAAAAGAACTAAAGAAAATGGTTGATGCCCACAAAGATTATGAAACAGTCCTTGAAACAATAATACCTGATGAAGAGTTTATTATTGTTAATAAGCTTAAAGAGATTGCAGATATGGAAGATGTGGATTTAATTTTAACAAATGGAGGAACAGGATTTTCAGAAAGAGATGTTACTCCAGAAGCAACTCTTTCTGTAATAACAAAAGAGGCAAGAGGAATAGCAGAATATATGAGAATGGAGTCTATGCAGATAACAAAAAGAGCTATGCTGAGCCGTGGTGTTTGTGGAATAAGAAATAAAACAATAATTTTAAATTTACCTGGAAGTCCAAAAGGAGCATGTGAAAATCTAGGATTTGTAATTGATACTCTAGTTCATGCTTTGGATATTTTAAAAGGTGCTGCCTCTGAATGTGCTAGAAAATAAAAAAATGAGGATATTGCATATAATAAAAATGCAAATCCTCTTTTTTTATGTATATGGATAATAATAAAATATATAAATACTACTTGGATACAAATATATTTAATGCAAATATAAGAGCTATAAGAATAATATAAGAAATAACAATTGCAAGAATACTCATAAGAGATTTCATTAATATAGTTTTTGAAGTATCTGTATTAATATTTCTGACAGAATAAACTGTTAAAGCTCCAAGTACCCATCCTAAAATTCCAAATCTTATCATAAGAAGAGCTGGAACAAGAAAGATAAAAACATACAATGGAACAGGAGAAAGAACATTAACTCTTTCATTTTTATCAATAGTAACATAAGGAGAAGTTATAAGATAATCAACAAGTTTTATTTCTCTTTCCTTATTATTATCATCTTTAAGAAAGAACTTTCCTCTTTTTCCTTTTATTTTTTTATTATTGTATATAAGATCAATTTTAAAAGGTGAGATTTTTAAATAAATTTTATTTTTTATGAAATTTTTATGATTTATTTGATATTCCATTTTTCCTCCTAAATTTATTTGTAATCTTTTAAAACTCTTAAGATTTCTTCTGCATTTTGTATAGCTTTTTTTACTGTATTACTTTTTTCAAAAACACCAAATCCTTTTTTTATAGTTAATGTTCTTAAAAAATAGAAATTATTGTCTTTGCATTTAAAAACTACACATACATTTGTAGTAAATTTTGGAAGAACTCCAGAAGTTTTTACTTCTGGTTGTGAAGTAATATCTTTTATATCTATGATATAAAGTTTTGAAGTCAGACCTAAAACAACACAGCCGATAACTTTTTTTTCTTCGTCAATAACTATTGTCATAACATTACAATCCCATCTTTTTGAAACTTTATAACCTTCTTTTTCAAAATCTTTTAATTTTTTATCTCTTTTCTTTTTCATAAGGACTCTGGAATTCATATATCCTGTTAAAAGATTAAGAAAAATAAAAAGGATAAAAACAATAAAAATAGCAGTAAATATTCTCATACTATCCTCCTGAGATTAATTTTTTAAACTGTAAACATAATCTCTTATTTCTTCGGCACATTTTTGAGCATAAGCAACATGAGGTGAACTTTTTCTCAGTCCAATTCCTTTTACATATAGTGTTCTTAAAACATAAGTTCCTTGCTCTGTTTCAATATTAAGATAAATTTGAGTTATAAGAGTTCTCATTTTACTTTTTTTAACAATTCCAACAGATCCTATTGTAATTTCTTTTATACTATCAATGGGAATATCGTAAATTGTATCTTTTCTCCATGCCATTACTAAAAAACTTAAAACTCTTTTCTTTTTGTCTGAAAAAATTGTTATTGCATTACAGTCCCATCTTTTTGAAATTTTATAACCTTTTGCCACTACTTTATCAATACTTTTATTTCTTCTTTCTATATGCTTTACTTTTGCCTCTGAAACAGATGACCACATACTGTATAAAGCACAAAGAATTATAAGCAGTATGATAATAAAATAATTTAATACCATTTAACAAACTCCTCCCCTTTTAAAATTATATTATAGTGAAATTATAGTATACTGAAATTATTTTCTCATAGAGAACCAGTAAACTACAGATTTACAATCTATAGGATTTCTGTATCTATGAGGTGTGAATGATTTTATAAATATAGTATCTCCTTTTTTCAGATTGTATTTTTCATCATCAAGGTCTATATCTAATTCTCCTTCAATAACTACTCCAACTTCATCATATGAATGTCCCCATGACATATCACTATATTGTGCTGATTTATGTTCTATAGTTATTACTATTCCATTAAGACTGTTTTTACCGGTTATTATATTTTCTATTTTTACTTGAGAATTAGGATTTGAAAATATTTCTTGACGCTGTTCAAGTCTAGTTACAGGTGATTCGCTGGCATTTTCATCTATTATTTCCATAAGATTTACATTAAGAGCTTGACATATTTGTTGAAGATTACTTATAGAAGGACTATTTAAATCCCTTTCTATATTACTTAAGAAACCTACAGAAAGTTTAGTTATATCTGACAGTTCTTTTAATGTATAGTTCATTTTCTTTCTATATTTTTTAATTCTTTCCCCTAAAGTCATCAATTAAAACCTCCATTATAATAATTAGTCTTATTATAGCATATATTGAAAAAATAAAATACACTTTGAATTACATGAAGTTCATTTTCCTGAAAAAAATTAATAAATTCAAAAAAAAAATAAAAAATTTTTATTTTTTGAAAAGATTAAGGAAATCCTAAGTTTAATGGTGTTTAGAGTGAATTTTTTATATCAAAAAAAAATAAAAATTTTCAGAATACTGAAAAAATTATTTGTAATTATTTTTAGAGTATGGTATACTCAAAAATGTCTTTAAAAAAAGACTATCATTCATAAAGAGAACAATAGTTTCAAAATAAAGTATAATTAAAAAATGTTTATATATACTTAACAAAAATAATGATAAGGAGTGGTTTGTTTAATGGAAATTTTAAAAGGTACAATATTGTTATTAATAGTTTTAGCAGGATTTTCTCTTTTCAGTTTAAAAGCACCTAAAGGTATGAAAGCTATGGGAGCTTTAGCAGGAGCAGCAACAGCAAGTTTCTTAGTGGAAGCTTTCCAATATTATGTTGGAGGAGATTTATTAGGATTTGCTTTTCTTAAAGATGTAGGAGCAGCAGCAGGATCTATGGGAGGAGTTGCAGCAGCAGCTTTAGTGCCAATCGCTTTAGGAGTTAATCCTACTTATGCAGTTCTTGTAGGAGTTTCAGTGGCAGGATACGGAATTCTTCCTGGATTTTTAGCAGGATATGCTTTATCATTTATCGTTCCTCAAATTGAAAAAAGAGTCCCTCAAGGTTTAGACCTTATAGTTACAATATGTTTTGCAGCACCTCTTTCAAGAGCTATTGCAATGTATTCTTCACCATTAGTTAACTCAACTCTTTTAAATATAGGTGGAATATTAGAAAGTGCATCACATGCAAGTCCTATTTTAATGGGAATTATTTTAGGAGGAATTATAACTGTAGTAGCAACAGCACCTCTTTCTTCAATGGCTCTTACAGCTATGCTTGGACTTACAGGAACTCCAATGGCAATAGGTGCATTATCAGTAATGGGATCTTCATTTATGAATGGAGTATTCTTCCATAGAATGGGATTCGGAGATAAAAAGACAACAATAGCAGTTGCTATTGAACCTTTAACACAAGCAGATATAATTTCAGCTAACCCTATTCCAGTTTATGTTACAAACTTTATAGGAGGAGCTCTAGCAGGAACAATAGTTGCACTTTATGGACTTGTAAATCAAGCAACAGGAACAGCTACACCAATAGCAGGACTTATGGTTATGTATGGATTTAACAACCCTATAGTAGTAACAAAAGTAGCACTTATGTGTGCAGCAGCAGGAATATTTGCAGGTTGGTTAGGATCTTTAATATTCAAAAATTATAAAATAAAAACTATTCACGATATAAGAGGATAAAAATTACAGGAGGCTGTATGGACAGTTTAAAAGAATTATTTAAAATAGGATGTGGACCTTCAAGTTCTCATACAATGGGACCTGAAAGAGCTGCAAAAAAATTCAGTAAAGAAAATGAAAATGCTCACAGCTTCAGAGTAGAATTGTATGGAAGTCTTGCAGCAACTGGTAAAGGGCACCTTACAGACTGGATTATAGAGGAAACTTTAAAGCCAAGAAAAACAGAAATTGTATGGATGCCTGAATATGTTCATCCATATCATACAAATGGAGTGAAATTTATAGCCCTTGATGAAGAAGGAAAAATTTTAAATGAATGGCTTGTATTTTCAGTAGGAGGAGGAACTATAAAAGATCTTTCTGATACAGGAAGCAAGACAGAAGAAGTTTATAAATTGAATACACTTGATGATATCATTAAATGGTGTAAAGAAAATAACAAAGAGCTTTGGCAGTATGTTGAAGAATGTGAAGGGCCAGAAATATGGAATCATTTAAAAGATATTCTTGATACTATGCATAATGCAGTTTCAGCAGGAATAGAAAAAGATGGAATCCTTCCTGGAAAACTTAGACTTCAAAGAAGAGCTAAAGGATTTTATGACAAAATAAAAGGTCAGCATAATTATCATGTTATAACTAAGAAGATATTTGCTTATGCTCTTGCAGTTGCAGAAGAAAACAGCAGTGCAGGAACAATAGTAACAGCACCTACATGTGGAGCAGCGGGAGTAATTCCTGGTCTTCTTAGAGCAATGAGAGAAGAACATAAATTAGATGAGACAACTTGTTTAAGAGCACTTGCTATAGGAGGACTTATTGGAAATCTTATAAAACAAAATGCAACTATATCAGGAGCAGAGGCAGGATGTCAGGCAGAAATAGGAGCAGCTTGTTCTATGGCAGCAGCTATGGCAGCTTATATCCTTGGAGGAACTTTAGAGCAAATAGAGTATGCAGCAGAAATGGGAATGGAACATCACCTTGGAATGACTTGTGATCCTGTTGGTGGATATGTACAGATTCCTTGTATTGAAAGAAATGCTATTGTTGCAGTAAGAGCTCTTAATACAGCTGATTATGCTCTTTCAACAGATGGACTTCATACAATAAGTTTTGATCAAGTTGTTATAACAATGAAGGAAACAGGAAAAGATATGTGTCCTTCATATAAAGAGACATCAATTGGCGGTCTAGCAAAATATTATGAACAATTTTTAAAAGACTAATATTTTAGTTATAAATAGTCACCCAACCCATAAAAATATAATCTTAGAGCAGCCTGAAACATATTTTATGTTTCAGGCTGTTCCCCTTTACTATAAATTATAAATAAAGAGTTCAATTTGAACAAAATTTGTTGTATACTTTTATTGTGGGGTAATATTAATTTTTTAAAGGGGGAGGATTTCTTTGTCATTTTTAACAGAAATAAAAAGTCAAGTAAAAGAATATGCTGAACTTATAGCTAGCTTTGTAGACTGTGAAGTTGAAATAGTGGATGAAAACATGCTGAGGATAGCTGCTACAGGAAAATTTGAGAGGCTTGTAGGAAGAGTATCAAAAGGTGCTATTTATAAAGATGTACTTTTAAATGGAGAAAGTCATGTTGTAGAAAATCCAAGCCAACACAGGTTGTGCAGTGATTGTGAATTTAAAGATAGATGCCAAGAAAAGCTTGAAATAGCAGCTCCTATTGTTCATAATGGAGAGGTAATAGGAGTAATAGGAATAGTAGCACTTACAGATATTATAAAATATAAAGTTCTTAGAAATGTAACTCTTTATCTTGATTTTACAGAGGAGATAAGTGATATTATTTCAGAAACTATTTCAGAAACTGAAAAAAGAAGCTCAGAAGAAAGAATGGATGTTCTTAAAGAAGTTATAAGAAGTTTTGATAAATGTGCAGTTATACTTGATAAAAATAATATGATAATTGATGCTAATGAAAGAGCAGTTAAAGAACTTGAAATTAATAAAAACGGCAATGAAATTATTTCAATAATTCCCACTGATGAGGTTATGTTTGGAAAAAAAGTTTTTGATATAAAAAATGGAGAACAAGTATTTAAAGTTGCAGGTATATGTGTTCCTATTTCTATTATTACAAAGAAAGAATGTTTTGTTTTTTTCTTTAATAAATATAGAGGATAAAAATGAAATCTAAGCTGAAAATAATAAAATATTTTCAGCTTATTTTTTTTGAAATAATAAAAATTTTATAAAATATAAAAAATGAAAAAATCAAATAATATATATTAAAACAAATTATAAAAAGAAAAAATATATTTACAATTTAATATAAAAGGTGTATAACAACAATTATAGAGAGGAAGACTTTGTATAAAGTAAAAACGGTGTATTAAAATTAAAAGAAGAGGAAGTATTTTAACAGAAATATTAGTGACAGTTGGAATTATATTTTTTCTTTTTGCATCAATTTATATTAAATATGAAAATTTAAATGAAAAAAGAGAAATAGAAAGAGCAGCAGATATATTTGAAACAACTGTATATAAATATACTGCAAAATCTTTGGCTTCAAAAAAGACTTTTGAGATAAAATTTGATTATTTAAAAAAAGAAATAAGAATAAAACCTGAAGGTAAAAATATTTTAATAGAAAAAATAGATCTTCCTAAAAAGCTTAAATATGCTACTGTTAAAAAAGGAAATATTGAAAAAGAAAAGGAATTTTTGACAAAAAAAACGGGAAATATTTCTAAAGCATTTTCTGTTTATATTTGTGATTATTCAGAAAATGCAAAATATAGAATAGCATACTATACTTTTCAGCAGAGCAGAATTTTAAAAATAAATGTTTATAAAAATGTGAGAGCTGGAAAAATAAAATATGAAGATTTAGGAGAATATCACTATAATTTGGGGGAAAATGAGGTAAAAGAAGGTTGGGAAAAACAATAAAAATATTTATAGTTTTTATTTTATTTATATGTATAGGAACAGGAATTACAGCAAAATATATAAAAAATAAGACTATTTTACAGGAACAGGTATCAGTTGATTTAAAAATAAGAGGCAGTTATTTAAAAACACGGTATGTAATAAGATTTTCAACAGAAGATAAAAAAGAAAATTTTAAAATTGTTTCAAAAGAAAAAGATATAGAAATATAAATCTGCAGAAAATTTATTGCATCTGAGAGAAGTTTCAGGAGGGAGAGCAATGAATAAATTCAGCGGAAAAATATTAAGAATAGATGATTTAAAGTTTGAAAAGTCAAACAGGAAGTCATCTTTTTTTTATGGAGAAAATAAAGAACTATCACTTGAAAAAGAAAAAAGAAAACCTGAAATAGAAAAATTTTTAGATAGAGTTTTTGCAGAGGGGATAGAAAGAAGATGTAGTGATATTCATATAGAGCCTTTCAGTACTTTTTTCAGAATAAGATATAGGATAGATGGAATTCTTTTAACAGTAGAAGAACTTAGCATAGATTATTATCCTCCTATAGTTTCAAAGATAAAAATAATGTGTGGACTTGATATTACAGAGAGAAGAGTTCCTCAAGATGGAAGATTTAAAATGAAATATAAGGATAAGGAATTAGATTTTCGGGTGGGAATAATTCCTGCTTATCATGGAGAAAAAATAGTAATAAGGCTTCTTGATAAAAGTAGTATTAAAAAATCACTAGAGGAATTGGGATTTGAGAAAGAATATTATAAAAAACTTTTTGAAATAATAAAAAGAAAAAATGGAATGCTTCTTTTTACAGGTCCTATGGGAAGTGGTAAAACTACTTCAATGTATGCTGTATTAAATGAACTTAATAATGAGGAAGTAAATATAACAACTATTGAAAATCCAGTTGAATACAGTATTGACGGAATCAATCAAATACAATGCAGAGACGATATAGGCCTTACTTTCCCTGTAGTTTTAAAAGGAGTTTTAAGGCAAGATGCAGATATTATAATGATAGGTGAAATAAGAGACAGTGAGACAGCAGAAATAGCTTTAAAAGCTTCTCTTACAGGACATCTTGTAATTTCAACTCTTCATACAAGTACAAGTAGCAGCACTATAAAAAGACTTATGAATTTAGGAGTAGAACCTTATATTATTTCAGCTGGGGTAAAAGGAATACAAAATCAGAGACTTGTAAGAAAACTTTGTCCTTACTGCATGGAAGAAGATAAAAATTATGAAGAAAAATTAAAAATTCTTGGAATAGATAAATCAAAATACAGAGATAAAATTTTTTATACAGGAAAAGGATGTAAAGAATGTAATTATACAGGGTATAAAGGTCGTACTGTGATAGGTGAATTTTTATATATAGATAGTAGTATGGCTGAAAAAATAGAAAAAGGAGCATCAGTGAGAGAAATAGAAAAAGAAGGGATATTAAATGGTATGACTTCTCTTATTATAAATGGTGTTGATAAAGCTTCTTGTGGAATAACCTCACTTGATGAAATTATAAGAGAATGCTGAAATTATATTTTTATACAGGATATACAAGAAAAGGAAAATTTATATTAGGATTCAGCAGAGGAAATGATGAAAAAGATGTAAGAAAAAAAATTAAAAGTGAAGATATTTTTTCAGAAAAATTGTATTATATTCCTTTTTTTACAAGAAAAGAAAAATTGGAAGATGTAATTATGATTTTCACACAATCAAAGATGTTTATAAAAAATGGATACTCTTTTCAAAGGATTTTTGAAATATTAGGCGAGAATAGAAATTTAAGATTTTATATAAATAAGATGAAAGACTCTCTAAGAAATGGAGAAAGTCTTCATGAAATGTTTAAAAACAGTGGATTAAATCTTAAAGCAAGTGAATATACGATAATTAAGTCGGGAGAAGAATCTGGAAATATATATCAGGCTTTTGAAATTATTGAAAAAGGAATGCGAGACAGAGAAAAAGCAAAAAAAGAGATTTTAAAAATCATGTTTTATCCTCTGACAGTATTTATAATGATTATCTTTTTAATAATTTTTACAGGGATATATATTCTTCCTGATTTTATAAAAATAATAAAAGCTTCTTCTCAAAGCCCGCCTTTAATAACAAGGTTTATAATTTTTTTTGCAGATAATTTTATTTTTATTGTTTCTGTTGGAATATTTATTTTAATTATAATAACAGGATTTTTGAAAAAGAAAAAATTAAGAGAAAAATTATTTCAAAAATTTATGAAAGTTAATATATTTAAATATATAGAAGATAAAATTTTTATTTCAAATTTTACATATGTTTTAGGAATTCTCTTGGCTTCTGGAATAACGATAACAGAAGCAGTAAAAATATTGGAAGAGGAAACAGATAATGTATATTTTGAAAAAAGAATTGAAGAATCTGAAAAGTATTTGAGAAAAGGAAAAAGTATAGGAAAATCTTTTGAAAAAATGGAAGTTTTTTCAAAAATAGATTTGGAACTTATAAACTCAGGGGAAGAATCAGGAGAACTTGTAGATACTCTTTTTGCAGTATCATTAAGAAATAAAGAGTATTTAAAAGAAAAATTTCAGCTGGGAATAAAAGTTCTAGAACCAGTGAGTATTATTATAATAGGAATAATCACTGGATTAATATTTTTGGGAATATATCTTCCAATTTTTCAAATGATGGATAATATTTAAAAGCAGGGAGGGGTTTTTATGAAGAACAAAGGTTTTTCACTTATTGAATTATTGGTTGTGTTAGGGATAATAGGTGTTTTATCAAGCTTTATTACTCCAAAGGTTATGGTTTATATGGCTAAAGGAAAAGAAACAAAAGCAGTAGCTGTACTTGAGTCTTTAAGAACAGCATCTCAGCTTTACTATTTAGATGAAGGAGAAAGTTTTGTAAAAAGTACAGAATATGGAGAGATAACAGCAGAGCAATTTAAAAATCTTGAAAAATATCTTTCAGAAAATGCTTCAGATTTAGTGAAAGATGGTAAAGTTGTAGTGGAAATAGGAGGAAGCAAAGAAGAAGCAGACAGTGAAGAAATTATTTATGGAGGAGAAATAGGATTTACTACAAAAGATCCAGAAGTAACAGGAGAAGGAGATAATAAAAAATCTGATGGAATAAATATATGGTTTACTCATGGAGACGAAATAAAAAAATATAATATAAATGGAGATAAATGGACAGAATTATAGAACATATTTTTGATATTTTTTTTGTTATTTTTCTAATCTTAATAACTTTAAAAGATATAAAAGAAAAAATAATACCCAATTTTTTTACTCTTGGAATAATTTTTCTAGGAATTTTAAAAATAATTTTTGCAGATGGAGATTTTGAGAAGAGTTTATTAGGACTTGGTATTTATCCAGTACTTTTTATATTTCTCTATGGGTATGTAAGTGATTTTTTTAAAAAAGAAGTTATAGGATTTGGAGATATAAAACTTATGGGAGCAATTGGTTTTTACTTAGGATATTCAGGTATTTATAATCTGATATTACTTCATAATCTTATTTTTATTTTAGGATTTATTTTTGTAACACCATTAATAATTTTAAAAAAATATAAAAAAGAGAAGGAAATACCATTTGCTCCTTTTATCTGTATAGGAAGTGTAGTTTTTGGGGTTATAGTAATTTTATGAAAAGAAAAGGATATCTTTTTATAGAGTTCATAGCTGTTGCAGGGTTATTTTCAATTATAATATTACCACTTGTTATGCTTATGAACAAAAATATAAATAAACTTAATTATATAAAAGAAGATTATGAGATAAGAAAACTCACTGAGAATTTAGAGAGTGTATTTATAAAAAAATTAAAAGAAAAAGGAGGTGCAGATAAAACTTATTATCTTATAAAAGATGACACAGAAAAAGGAGTTTTTATTTTAAAAGAAGGACCTGAAAAAACAGTTACTAAATTAAGAGGAATAAAGATTTCTTCGGATATTAAGATATCTCTTTTAAAGAGTAAAGTATTTATAGAAGAAGATAAAATAGAAAAAAGTTTTACAGAGGTTTTTATTTTAGAAGTAAAAACAAAAGATAAGATAATAAAAAAGATTCTTCCTATATGAAAGAAAAGAGAAAAGGGATTTTTTTGTTGGAAGGGGTTATTGTAGCAGGAATTTTTGCTGTTTTTATGAGTTTTGCTCTTCCATTTATAAAACAGAGTATAAATTTAAAAAATACAGTGAGAAAAGAACTTAGATACAACAGAAATTTTATATATGTAATGGAAAATATAAATAGGGAAATTAAAAATAGCAGAGAGATAAAAATTTTAAATGATGGTAAATTAGAAGCAATAAAAGATATATATGAAGACGGGGAATGTAAAACAATAAAGGTTGTTTATTATTTTACAGGAAAGGAATATGGAAGCAGTTTTATAAGATATACTGTTGTAGATGGACAAAGACTTAAAGATGATATAGTTTTTGAAAGTGTTAAAGGAAAATTTTTTGAAGAAGATGGATTTATAAAATTAAGAATAGCATATAAAACTTCAAAAGAGGAAGAATATATATGGAAGTAAAAAAAGAAAACAAGAAAAAAGGATATATAACTGTAGTGGCTGTTCTTGTTTTTTCTTTTATAAGTTGGGCAATATTTTCAGCTTCTTTTCTTATATCAGAAGAACTTTTTGTATTAAGAGACAGAAAAGAAATAGAAAAAAATGAAAGTATAGAAAATCTTTTAGAAGCAGTTTTTTTAAAAAAAGTGGAAGAAATAGAAAAGGAAATTTCAGAAAATCCTGATACAAAAGATGTAATCAGATATTTTATGAAAAAGGGGAATACTCTTTTATGGCTTAATAATTATGATGCTTTTACAAAAAGTGATAATGGTTTTGTTATTGATAAAATATTTATAAAAAATAGTGATGGAGATGATAAAACTTATGATTATTCTGATAAGGAGACAGTTTTTAAATTTAAAAATCTTATAAAAAATAACAGTGTTCCCAAAAGAACTAATAAGGCTGTAATTTCTTTTTCAAAAGAATTAAAAAATGTTTATGCCGAAGAAATGGAAGATAAAAAATATATTATAAAAATAATGGGACAGGTTCATACAGAGTATATATTTGAAAAAGATTTAAATGAAGATTCTCTTGTTAATTGTGAAATTAAGGAGTTAAGATTTGAAATATACTGATATAAAAAATAAAATATTTAATAAAAGAAAAGGGAAAATAGTTTTTTCAGATGAAATTATTATATACGAAACGGAAAATGAAGTAGAAAAAATTTTTCAAAAAACAGATTGGGATACAGAAAATATAGAAAGAAAATTAAATCTTTATAGTGGAAAATTAAGAAAACTTTTTCTGGATATTTTTATAGATGAATTTTGTTTTAAAAAATTTGAGGTTCAGGTAGCAAAAGATGAAGTTTCAGAAGAAAATCTTGAAAAATATATAGAATATTCAGCAAAAGAATTTTTAGATGAAGACAATATAGAAAATTATTTTATAAAATTTTTTAAAAAATCAGATGAAATATATATTGTTTTTATTTTTGAAAGAGATTTTATAGAAGAGATTGTTGAATTCATTTTAAGAAAAAATCTAAAAGTAAATAAAATTTTTATAAAAGATGAAGAGGATTATATCTTAGACGATTATGATATTTTATTTCAAAGAAAAGGAGATATAAAAGGAAAAAAACAATATATTATCTTAGGATTAATTTTTATTTTATTTTTTTTAGGAATAAAATATTATAATTCAAAACTTGAAAGGGAAAAAGAAATTGTAAATAGAGAAATTATTTTAGGGGAAGAAAAGATAGAAAAATTAAAAGCAGAATATAATATGCTTGAAAAAGAAATATCTGTATTAAAAGAAAAGCTGGAAGAATTTTCAAAAAATAAAGAATATTTTAATGATAAGATTTTCAGAATTTTAAAAATGATGCCAGAAAATATAACAGCAGAAAATATTTATTTTGAAAAAAATATTCTTACAATAAAAGGAAATTCTCTTGATGAAAACTCTCTTTTTGAATATTCAAAGATTCTTGAAAAAGATAGCAGAATAGAAAAAGTAGTTTATGATTACATTATAAAAAAAGAAAATTTTTATGAATTTTTTCTGGAACTAAAGGTGCAATAATGGAGAAATTTATATTAGAACATAAAAAGATATCGTTTTTTATAGGAGCAGCAGTTGCTTTTTATTTTTTTGTAGCAGTTCCTTTAGAAAAAATTTATGAAAATAGAAAAAATATTGAACTTAAGCAGAAAAGACTTGAAAGAATTATTTCAACAGAAAAAATTATAACTGAAGATATAAAGAAACTTATAGCTGAAAAAGAAAAACAAAAAGAGTGCTATGAAGAAAAAAAGAGAAATGAAAAGAGATATAAATCTTTAGGAGAATTTCAAAAAGAATTAAATGATAAATTATTAAAAAATAATATAGAAATATATGAAATAGGGAGAAGTATTTTTAATGAAGATAGATGTTTAGTTCCTTATACAATATATGGAGCAGAAGAAAATATAATAAATTTTCTTCTTGAAACAGATAAGAATGAAAATATTTCAATTTTTAAAGGACCTTTTGAATTTTATAAAGAAGACAACAAGATAAAGTTAAGATTTTCTATAGAAATAAAAATAGAAAAAACTTCAGAAAATTTAAAAACAGCTGAGAGAAAGACTTCTGTTACAGATATAGGTGAAGGTGATATAAAAATTTTAAAATATAAAATGTTAGGAGAAAATAGAGGGATATTTTATATTGTTAATAAAAAAGGGATAGAGCAAAGGTATTATTTAAAAAAAGGAGAAAAATTTAAATTTAATGAAAGTTATTGGAAAGTAGATGTATTAAAAAATAAAATTATACTTCATAATTTAGAGAATGGGAAAAGAGCAGTATTTTATTTAGGTGATGAGGGTGAAAAGAGTATTAAGAAAAATTAGTTTTTATCTTGTATTTTTCTTTTCTATATGTTTTTTAACTTTTGGGGAAACAGAAATAGATACAGAAAAGATAATATATAAAGAAGAAATAAATGTTTCAGGAATAAAAGTATCTGATTTTCTTTTTTATCTTTCTAAAGAAGGGGGAGTTGAAATAGTTCCTGAAGAAAGTATAAAAGAAAAAAATATAGATATATTTTGCAAAGAGGGAGCAACTTTAACAAAAATTCTTTCAATTTTATGTGAAAGTAATGAATGGAAGGCAAAAAAGGAAAAGGGATATATATTTATTTCTCCAAGAATAGTTCAGAAAGAAGGGAGAGGAAATATAACAGGGAAAGTTTCATCTCTTGAATATAAAAAAGATATTGAGGGAGTAAAAATAACTCTTCTTGATGATTACTCCTATCCTGTTTATACAGATGTAAATGGTATATTCAGATTTAAAAATATTCCATATGGAGTTTATTTTATTCGTGCAGAAAAAAAAGGTTGCAGAATAGAAGGGGAAATGATTGATGTAAATAAAAAAGATAATACTGTAAAGATATTTATGGAAAAAGATCTTAAAGAAAAAGAGGAGAAAAAAGAGGCAGAAGAAGAGGGATTTGTTATAGAAAAAATAAAATTCAGTGATGTGGAAACTATAAATATTGAAAATATGCTTGATACAGGATTAAAAGAGGGTGTTAACTTTTCAAAAAACAAAGATAAAGGAATAATTTATGTGAGTGGTGAAAAGAAAAAAGTATTAAAGATAAAAAAATATCTTGAAGAGTTAGACAGTCATAATAAACAAGTAAGAATTACAGCTCAAATTTTAGATGTGACAGAAAATCTTTTTGAAGATTTAGGATTTTCATGGCTTTATGGTGGAAATACAGAAAAAGCAGAAAATAGTATAAGTACAGGAATCTTAACTGACTCGTCAGTAACAGGAATAGGTTCTCTTTTTTCTTCTGTTTTCACTCTTGTAAGAAATTTTAACAATGATGAAGATATTTTAAGAATGAGTTTTAATCTTCTTCAAGGAACACAAGATCTTACAATTAGTGCAGTGCCTTCAATAGTAACAACAAGCGGAAAAGAGGGAGTTTTTAAAATAACTGAGGAAAGAATAATAGGGCAGGAAAAAACAGAAAACGATGAAAATGGAAAAACAACTTATACTCCAATTTTTAGAGAAGCGGGAATAATTTTGAATGTTACTCCAGAAATTATGAAAGATGATTCAATTGTCTTAAAAATAAATCTTGAAACAAGTGATTTTAAAATGCAGAATTATATAGAAGATGATGACAGCAGTACGGATTCTGATATGAAGGGAGGTTCAAAAATTTCAAGAAATATAGAAACAACAGTGAGAATGAAAGATGGAGATACAGTTTTTATAGGAGGACTTAAAAAGGGAATAATCCAAAAGGGTGAAAGTAGAATTCCTTTTATATCTGCAGTTCCTGTTGTAGGAGCTCTTTTTAAAAATAGTTCTGAAAGAAAAGAAGTTACAGACCTTTATATAAGATTAAAGGTTGATGTTGTAAAAGATAGTGGATTTAATGATGCAGGAATGGAAACTTTTCAGCATATTTAATATTTCTTGCTATTATTAAAATTTATTAGTAAAATATAAAATGAAAGAAAATGTATTAATTCGTAGAGTATTTCTGGAGGAAAAATGAATAAAGAGAGACTGTTGGAAATAATTTCAAATTTTAGAAAAGTAAATGTGGCTGTTATCGGAGATTTGATGATTGATGACTATATAATAGGAAGTGTAGAAAGAATATCTCCTGAAGCTCCAGTGCCTGTTGTTTCTGTAAAAGAAGAAAGATTTGTTTTAGGAGGAGCAGGAAATGTAATCAATAACCTAGCTACTTTAGGTGTAAAAACTTATTGTTATGGAGTAATTGGTGATGATATTGATGGAGACAGACTTAAAAAATCTTTAAAACTTTTAGGAGTAAATACAGACGGACTTATAAGAAGTGAAGACAGACCTACAATAGTAAAAAGAAGAATACTTGGTGGAAATCAACAGCTTCTTAGAATAGACTGGGAAGATCCTACAAATATAAATGGAATTCTTGAAGAAACTATTTTAAGTAATTTAAGAAAAAATATAGATAATATAGATGCCATAATTCTTTCTGATTATGATAAAGGAGTTCTTACAGAAAGAGTGGCTAAAGAAGCTATAAAAATAGCAAGAAAATATGGAAAAATAGTAACAGTAGATCCAAAGCCTTCAAATATTATGAACTATGTAAAAGCTTCTTCAATGACTCCTAATAAAAAAGAAGCTCTTGAATGTGCAAAACTTCCTAAAGGAACAGATATAGATGTTGTAGGAACAACAATAAGAGAAAAATTACAGCTTGATAATCTTCTTTTAACAAGAAGTGAAGAGGGAGTAAGTCTTTACGATGAAAATGGAGTTGCAAATATTCCAACTTTTGCCAAAGAAGTTTATGATGTTACAGGTGCAGGGGATACTGTAATATCTGTTTATACTCTTGCAAAAGCAGCTGGAGCAAGCTGGACAGAAGCAGCAAGAATAGCAAATACAGCAGCAGGAGTTGTAGTTGGAAAAATAGGAACATCAACAGCAACAAAAGAAGAAATAGTAGATTTCTATAATGATATATATAAGGAATGGAACTAAGATGATAAGAATAGGAAATGGTTATGATGTTCATAAACTTGTAGAGGGAAGAAAACTTGTTTTAGGAGGAGTGGAAATTCCTCATATAAAGGGAGTTCTTGGACATTCAGATGGAGATGTTCTTATTCATGCTGTTATGGATGCAATTTTAGGAGCTCTTGCTCTTGGAGATATAGGAAAACATTTTCCAGATACAGATATGAAATATGAAGGAATAGACAGCAAAATTCTTTTAAAAAAAGTTTATGAACTTATGAGAGAAAAAGGATATAAAATAGGAAATCTTGATTCAATAATTGTAGCTCAGAAACCAAAGCTTAAAGATTACATTGAAGAGATGAGAAAAAAAATGGCTAAAATTCTTCACACAGATATTGAAAATGTAAGTGTTAAAGCTACAACAGAAGAAAAATTAGGATTTACAGGAAATGAAGAAGGAATAAAATCATATTGTGTGGTTTTGCTTAATAAGATTTAATTAAAATAAGGACTGGTGCATATTAACATAAAATTTGCAGCAGTCTTTTTTATAAAATAATTTTTAAGAGGTAATTTGTGAAAAAAAGATTGTTAATAATAGAAGATGAAAAAAATTTAATGCAGGTATTATATGATTCACTTTCAGATGAGTTTGAAATAATAAAAGCTTTTGACGGAGAAGAAGGAATTGAAAAATTTTATAATGCAGGAGCAGATCTTGTTCTCTTAGATATAAATCTTCCTAAAGTTACAGGCTGGGATATATGTAAAGAAATAAGAAAAAATTCAAATATTCCTGTTATTATAATGACTGCAAGAGATTCAGATGCAGATGAATACAATGGTTTAAGTATAGGAGCAGATGATTATATAACAAAACCTTTTAATCTTAAGATTCTTACTCTTAAAATAAAAAAGCTTTTGAAGATAGATAACAATAGTATATATAAATATGATAAGTTTTCTTTTGATTCAAAAAAAGGAGAACTTATTTTAGAAAATAAAAGCATTGAGCTTACAAGAAGAGAGATACAATTTTTAGAATATATGTTTAAGAATAAAGGAATAATTTTTTCAAGGGAACAACTTTTAAATGAAGTATGGGGATTTGATTTTGATGGAGATGATAGAGCTGTAGATACTCTTGTAAGAAGAGTTCGTAAAAAGATGGGAAGCTATGAATTTCTTTTAAAAACAGTAAGAGGAATGGGGTATGTGTTAGATGAAAATAAAAATTAATCTTTTCAGAAAAATCTTTTTATTCTCTATATTTCTTATTATTTTTACAATATCTGTAAGTTATATTCTAAGCATATTTGCAGCAGATTCTTTTTATATAAACAGAAGAAAAAGTGAGATTATAAAAATAAAAGATAATATAAAAAATTTTTCAGATAATGAATATGCCCTTGAAGAATATATAGAAAATGTAAAAGATAAAGAGGGAATAAATATATATATTGAGAATTCAATGAAACCAGAGTCTCATCATAAAAAAAGCAGAAGCAGATACAGAAAAGTAGAAAATGGATTTCATATAATTTCAATGCAAAATAATATAATTCTTTTAGTCTATAAAGAAAATATTTCAAAAAATGAAATAGTTTTTATTACAACATCCCTTTCTGTAATGAGCAGTCATAGACATGAAGTATATCTTCTTAATTTAATAACTCTTGTTGTTGCACTTGGAATAAGTGCTTTTATAAGCAGAATTTTTGCTAAGAGAATAACTGATAATATAGGGGCTCTTAACAGAGCAGCCAAAAAAATAGCAGAGTTAGATTTTTCTGAGAAATCTAACATTAATACAAGTGATGAGCTTAAAGATTTAAGTAGAAGTATAAATATAATGGCTGACAGTATATCGTCCTCTATAGAGGGGCTTAATAATTTTGTTTCCAATGCTTCTCATGAGTTAAAAACTCCAATTGCTGTAATTGATACACATGCTCAGCTTCTTCTTACTGGAAAAATTACAGAGGAGCAAGAAAGAAAAAATTATTACAGGGTAATTTTAAAAGAAAGCAGATATATGAATACTCTTGTAAAAGATCTTCTGCTTATTTCAAAGCTTTCTTCAGCTGATACAAAACTTTCTGAAGAAAAATTTGAATTGCATGAAGTTATAAGAAAAAGCATTGAGCAATTTGAATTTTTGGAACTTAAAAAAGATATAGAATGGGAAATAGATATTGATGAAAAAGAAGTGACAGCAAATAAAAAACTTATAGAAATAGTTTTTAATAACATTATACAAAATGCTCTAAAATATTCTCCTGAAAATTCAAAAATAAAAATTTATAGAGAAGGGAATAACATTGTAATAGAAAATCCAATGTATATTAAAGAAATAGAAAAGACAGATAAATTATTTGAGCCTTTTTTCAGAGGAAATAATGGAACTGAGAAAGGAATAGAAGGAAGTGGTTTAGGACTTTCTCTTATTAAAAGAATTTTATCTCTTCATTCATTTGAGTATGGAATAAAAATAAAAAATAATAAATTTATTTTTTATTTTGACATATTCAGGTAACAAATTAGCAGTATAATTTCTTTACAAAAGGAAGAGAGTAAAGGAGTGATTAATATGAAAAGATTATTAATAGGAAGTTTAATGTTACTTGCAGTAGGAACAACAGCTTTTGCAGGGATACATCATAGAAGAGAAGAACCAAGGGAATGGCATAGACATCATTATTCAAAGAATATAGAAAGAGCTGATAACTGCAGAAGAAGTTTTGAATTTAGAAAGATGGAAATTTCTATTGATGAAAAAAGACTTGAAATAAGAAAAGAACTTTTAAATGATAAACCTGACTGGAATAAAGTTCAGAAGCTTAATGATGACATAGCTTTGGAAAGATCTAAATATAAAACAGATTTAATGAGAGAAAGATTTGAAAGACAGACAAGAAGAATGGAATCTCCACTAAACTCAGAAGCTCTTATAAGATAAAAATAATTAAAAGGGGTTGTTGCAGATTTATAAAAATAAAATTTTATTTTTATAGATTAGAAAATGCAACAGCTCCTTTTTTATATTTTTTGAAATTATTTTTTTACATATTTTTTACATTAAATTAATATTTATCTTACAAACTGAGAGTAAAATTGAAAAAAATAAAAAGAATGAAAAAATAAGGGGTAGAAAATGAATTTAAGAAAAATCGTAGATAAATGTATGAAATATTGTATATTTTTAATCGGCGGATTTAATGTTGTAATAGTTTTTCTTATATTTTTATTTATATTGACAAATAGCATGAAAGCTTTTGAAGATGTATCGTTATCAAAGTTTTTCTTAGGAAGAGAATGGATTTCTCTTTCAGAAAAATATGGACTTCTTCCTTTGCTATCAGGTTCTTTCCGTGTAACTTTAGTAGCACTTGGAATATCTGTTCCTATAAGTATTATGAGTGCAGTATACATGGCAGAATATGCAAATAAAAAAACAAGAGATATTTTTAAACTTCTTATAGAAACAATGTCTGCACTTCCTTCAGTTGTACTTGGATATATAGGGCTTTATGTATTATCAGCATTAGTAAAAAATATATTTAATCTTAATACAGGGCTTACAGCTCTTACAGGAGGAATACTTCTTTCTTTTATGGCTATTCCAACTATGGTAAGTATATCAGATGATGCTATAAGGGCACTTGATCCTTCATATAAAGAAGCTTCTCTTGCAATGGGAGCGAATAAATTGGAAACAGTTGTAAAAATAATACTTCCAGCAGCGTTTCCTGGAATTTTTGCAGGGATAATGCTTGGGTTTGGAAGAATAATAGGTGAAACAATAACGGTTTTAATGGTAACAGGAAATGCTCCTATTTTAGGAGGAGGAATTCTTTCTCCAGTAAGAACTCTTACAGCAACAATAGCTGCAGAAATGGGGGAAGTTGTAAATGGCAGCACACATTATTATGTACTTTTTGCAGTTGGACTTGTACTTTTCGGAATAAGTTTTATAACAAATACAATAGCAGATTATTTTATAAATAAATCAAGAAAGATAATGAGAAAATAAGGAGCATGAAAATGAGTTTATTAAAAGGAACAGGAGCAAAAGTAATAGAGGGAATTATTAAAGGTGTTGGGTATCTTTCAGTTTTACCTGTTGTCTGCATAGTGATTTATATAATATTTAAAGGAGTTCCTTCAATATCGTGGGAATTTTTAGCAACAAACCCTACTGATGGAATGAGAGCAGGAGGAATACTTCCTGCAATAATTGGAAGTATTTATCTTACAATAGGAACAATAGCAGTTTCAGTTCCTTTTGGTATTCTTACAGGAATATTTCTAGTTGAATATTCTAAAGATAATATAATAAGAAGAGTAATAAATCTTACAATAGTAAATCTGGCAGGAATACCAAGTATCATATATGGACTTTTTGGAATGTCATTGTTTGTAATTTTCTTACAATTTGGTTCATCAATTCTTTCAGGGGCTCTTACCCTTGGAATAATGTGTCTTCCTGTAATAATAACAGCAACAAGGGAAGCACTTCTTGCAATACCTAAAGATTTAAGGGAAGCTTCTTTAGCTTTAGGGGCAACAAAATGGGAAACAACATGGAAAATAATTCTTCCAACAGCTCTTCCAGGAATTCTTACAGGAATTATTTTAAGTATATCAAGAGCTGCTGGAGAAACAGCACCTATAATGTTTACAGTAGTAGCATTTTATCTGCCTTTCCTTCCAGAATCTGTATGGGATCAGGTAATGGCTCTTCCATATCATCTTTATGTAATTGCAACACAAGTTCCTAATATGCCTGATAAGATAATGAATGGAACAGTTCTTGTAATAGTTGTTCTTACAGTAGGATTTAACTTGCTTGGTGCAGTTTTAAGAAAAAAATTCAGCAGTAAATAATTTGAGTAAATATATATTTAAGTTTTTTAAGGAGGATAAATGGAAAATACAATAAGACTTAAGGTCAATAACTTTAACTTTTATTATGATAAGTTTCAGGCTCTTAAGGATATAAACATGGAGATACAAGAAAATAAAGTAACGGCTCTTATAGGTCCTTCAGGATGTGGGAAATCAACATTCTTAAGATCTATAAACAGGATGAATGACCTTATTGAAGGTGTAAGATATGAAGGTGTAATAGAGTTTGATGGAAAAAATATTTTTAATCCAGATAATGATATAGTTGAATTGAGAAAAAAAATAGGAATGGTTTTCCAAAAGCCAAATCCATTCCCTAAAACAATATATGAAAATATTGTTTATGGTCCTAAACTTCACGGAGAAAAAGATAAAAAAGTTCTTGATGAAATAGTAATAAATAGTTTAAAGGCAGTAGCTTTATGGGATGAAGTAAAGGATAAACTTCATCAGTCAGCACTTGGACTTTCAGGAGGACAGCAACAAAGACTTTGCATTGCAAGGGCAATAGCAGTAAAACCAGAAATACTTCTTATGGACGAACCTACATCAGCTCTTGATCCTATTTCAACTTTAAAAATAGAAGAACTTATAAGAGAACTTCAGAAAGATTATACTATAATAATAGTTACACATAATATGCAGCAAGCTGCAAGAATTTCAGATTTTACAGGATTTTTCTATCAAGGAAAACTAGAAGAGTTTGATAAAACAGATATAATTTTTACTAAGCCTAACAAGAAAAAAACAGAAGATTATATAACAGGTAAATTTGGATAGAATATAAAAAGTTTTGAAAAAATATGATAGAATAAAAATGAGGAGTGATAAAATGAGAAATCTTCACGAAAGTATCAATGGAATAACAGAACATTATATAGAACTTTGTAAAAATGTAGATAGACTTTTTAGAATAAATATGGAAATGTTAAAAAAAGATAGTTTTGACAGATCTCTTTATGGGGAAGCAAAGCTTGTTGAAGATATGATAAATGCTTTTGATGTAAAAATAAAAGAAACATCAATAATGTCAATAGCAAGATTTCAACCTGCTGCAGGAGATTTAAGAGCTCTTATAACATTTATAGAATCAAGTAAAATGCTTGAAAGAATGGGAGATCTTCTTCTTGATACTCTAGTCTTAATGAGAAAAATAGAAAAAAAAGAAGGAAATATGGAAAGAGATTTTGGAATTCTTGAAAATTTTCTTATAAAAATAGATGATATATTCCAAAAATATATGGAAGCTTTTATAGAAAAAGATGAGAAAAAAGCTTATGTTCTTCTTGGAATGGATGAAGAAATTAATGAAATAAGAGGAGAGATAGATTCTATTATCGGAAGCCAAATGAAAGAAGAATCAAAAAATATTGATGCAGGAATTCTTATGCTTCTTATTAACAAAAAGTATGAAAGAGTTTCAGATAAAATAACACAACTTGCTATGAGTTCAATTTATAATTTCAGTGGAGAAAATATGAGAGTAGTTGAACTTCTTGAGAGAGAAAAACATAAAAGTGAGGAAAAGGAAGAGGCAGAAGAATAGAAAAACTGGGAGGATACAATGAGAGTTTTAATAGTAGAAGATGATATGGAAATACAACAGCTGGTAAGTTATTTTTTTAAAAAAGAAAATTATGAAGTTCAGACAGCTGGTGACGGACTTGAAGGATTAAAAGCAGTGAAAAGCTTTAAACCTGATCTTATTGTATTAGATATTATGCTCCCAAGTCTTGATGGAAAAAATTTTACAAGTATAGTAAGAGATATGTCTGCTGAATATGGAGATCCTGTAATAATAATGCTTACAGCAAAAACAGAAATAGAAGATGTTCTTGAAGGTCTTCAGTTAGGAGCAGATGACTATATGAAAAAGCCTTTTGATCCAAGAGAACTTGTTCTTCGTGCAAGAAAATTCTTAGAAGGAAAAAATGTTGGAAAATCTGGAAGATATAGTTTTAAACAGGTTGTTGTAGATGAAAAAAGGCGTATTGTAAAAGATGGAGAGGAAGAGGTAGAACTTTCTAAAAAAGAATTTGATCTTCTTCTTTTGCTTATAAAAAATCAGGGAATAGTCTTATCAAGAGAGAAAATCCTTGACAGAGTATGGGAGTCAAATTATTACACTGGAGACAGATCAGTTGATATTTATATTTCAAAATTAAGAGAAAAAGTTAAAAGTATTGCTGAAAACATTAAAACAGTGAAGGGGGTCGGGTACAAATTAGAAGAAAAGAGATAATTGCCCTGATTTTTATTTTGTTCCTGGAAGTTCTTTTTGTAAATACATACATGGGCAAAATATCAGAATTATATGGTGATGCTGCAAAAAGAACACTTAAAGAAGATGCTCTTATGGTTAAAGAGCTTACAAATGGATATACTAAATCAAACTTTCAGGATATGTTTGGTAATGTAAAGAAAAGATTTACTCTTATAGATGCACAGGGAAATATTCTTTATGACTCTGAAAGATATACAAAAGAAGATGAAATGGCAAATCACAGAAACAGAGAGGAAGTAAAGGAAGCTTTTGAAACAGGTGAAGGATTTGCTATAAGAAAAAGTAAGACATTAAGACAAAATATGGCTTATTATGGTCTTCTTAATGAAAATAGCGAAGGAGAAAAAACTGTAATCAGAACATCAATAAGTTATGATGAAGAGATAAAAGATTTAAGAACTCTTCTTGTAACACAGATATTTTTCTTTATAATTTTAAATATTGCAATTTATATATGCTATAAAAATTATTTAAAAAGAGATTTGTTTAAAAAAATTGAAAGTATGAGAGAAGCTCTTGAAAGTGGAGATGAAATAAAAACAATCTATGCTAAAGGAGATGTCTGGCTTGTAAAATTCTGGAAAGTTGTAAGAGATTGGCAGAAAGAAAATCTTAAAAATATAAGAAAACTTAATGAAGAAAAAACAAGACTTAAAAGAGTTATATCAGCTGTAGATCTTTCAATAATTCTTGCAGATGAAGAATCTAAAATAATTATGAAGAACAATGCTCTTGGTTATCTTTATGTAAATGGAAAATTGGATTCTATTTATAAAAAAGTTAAATACATTGAGATACTTAATGTTATAAATAAAGGAATGAAAACAAAAGAAAATATAAAAGAAGAAATATTTATTTCAAAACTTAAAAAATATCTTCTTGTAACAGTTAAATATCTTGAATTTAAAAAAGAATTTTTGATTACAATAAAAGATATTACAAGAAGCAGAGAGCTTGGAGAAATACAGAAAAACTTTATAGCAAATGTAAGTCATGAATTAAAAACACCTCTTACAAATATAAAGGGATATTTAATTGCTCTTGAAGATGCACCTCAGGAACTTCAGAAAAACTTTCTTGATATAATAAGAAGTAATGTTGAAAAACTAGAAAATATAACAATGGATTTCTTAAATATATCTAAAATAGAAAGTTCTAAAATAATAAACCTTGCTCCAGTTCCTTTTGAAAGAGTAAAAGATGAAGTTGAAAAAATTCTTAATGGCAAAGTAAAAAAATCAGGAGCTGTTATAGAATATAATCTTGATTTAAAAGATGAAAATAACTATATGAATATAGATTTTGAAAAAACAGTGACAGTTTTAAAAAATCTTATTGAAAATGGAATAATATATAATAACAAAGTTCCTCATATTACTGTTTCAATAAAGGAAGAAGATGATAGATACAGAGTATCTGTTAAAGATAATGGAATAGGTTTTCCAGAACAGGAAAAAGATAATATCTTTGAAAGATTCTATAGAATTGATAAAGCTAGAACAAGCAATGTTGCTGGAACAGGTTTAGGACTTTCAATAGTAAAAGAAACTGTGGATATTTGTGGTGGAAAAATAGAAGTATTTTCATCTGAAAATGAGGGTTCAGAATTTATTTTTACACTTCTTAAATAAAAAATTATATAAAAGAATTATAAAGTGTCGGAAAGTTAATCTTTTCGGCATTTTTTTATTTTAAAAAATATATTTAATGTCTATGCTCAAAAATAAAAAGTTTTATAAAAATATAAAATGTAATATATATGAAAAAATATTATAAAAAAAATACAAAAATAAAAAAATATAAATTGACAGAAAAATATTTTTTTGGTATGCTATATTTAAAGATAAAAATACTATTTTATTAAAAATAAAACAGCAATTATTTTTTTAAATTTAGAATATGGTTGAATGAATAGGAGGTAGGAACATGCTTTTTAAAACTACTGAGGCCCATGAGGCTCTTCGTGCAAGAGTAAGAGAATTTGCAGAAAATGAGGTAAAACCGATTGCGTTTATGCTTGATCAAAATAATGAATTTCCTTCAGAGGCAATAAAAAAACTTGGAGAAATGGATTTAATGGGAATTCCATATCCTAAAGAGTATGGAGGAGCAGGACTTGATGCTTTAAGTTATGCAATAGCAGTTGAAGAACTTTCAAGAGTAGATGGAGGAACAGGAGTTATTTTATCAGCTCATGTATCTCTTGGATCATATCCTATAATGGCTTTTGGAACAGAAGAACAAAAGAAAAAATATCTTGTACCTTTAGCTAAAGGAGAAAAAATAGGAGCATTTGGACTTACAGAACCAAATGCAGGAAGTGATGCAGGAGGAACAGAGACAACAGCAGTTCTTCAGGGAGATCACTATATTCTTAATGGAGAAAAAATATTTATAACAAATGCCCCTAAGGCAGATACATATATTATATTTGCAGTAACAACACCAGATATAGGAACAAAAGGAATAAGTGCTTTCATAGTTGAAAAAGGATGGGAAGGATTTACATTTGGAGATCATTATGACAAACTTGGAATCCGTTCATCATCAACAGCACAGCTTTTATTCAATGATGTAAAAGTTCCTAAAGAAAATCTTCTTGGAAAAGAGGGAGAAGGATTTAAAATTGCTATGGCAACTCTTGATGGAGGAAGAATAGGAATTGCTTCTCAGGCTTTAGGAATTGCTCAGGGAGCTTATGAACATGCTCTTGAATATGCAAAAGAAAGAATTCAGTTTGGAAAACCTATAGCACATCAGCAAATTATATCTTTCAAACTTGCTGATATGGCAACAAAATTAAGAGCAGCAAGATTTTTAGTTTATAGTGCTGCAGAACTTAAAGAACATCATGAACCTTATGGAATGGAATCAGCAATGGCAAAACAGTATGCTTCAGATATATGTCTTGAAGTTGTAAATGATGCTCTTCAAATTTTTGGTGGTACTGGATACCTTAAAGGAATGGAAGTAGAAAGAGCATACAGAGATGCTAAAATCTGTACTATCTATGAAGGAACAAACGAAATTCAAAGAGTGGTTATAGCAGCTCATATTATAGGTAAGATTGCAAAAGAAGGAGGAAGTTCTAAAAAGAAAGGTCCTATTGCAGGTCTTAGAAAGAAAATGATTTTAAAAGAAGGAACAGTAGAAGAAAGAGTAAAAACTTTAGTTGATGCTCTTAAAGCTGATGGATATGATTTTACTGTTGGAATAGATTTAGATACTCCTATTACAAAAGCTGACCGTGTTGTAAGTGCTGGAAGAGGAGTAGGTAAAAAGGAAAATATGGAACTTATTAAAAATCTTGCAGTACAGGCAGGAGCAGCAGTAGGTTCATCTCGTCCTGTAGCAGAAGAATGGAAATATGTCCCTTTAAACCGTTATGTTGGAATGTCAGGACAAAAGTTTAATGGAAACCTATATATAGCTTGTGGAATTTCAGGTGCAGGACAGCACTTAAAAGGAATAAAAGATGCAACAACAATAGTAGCAATAAACAGCAATGCAAATGCTCCTATATTTAAGAATGCAGATTATGGAATAGTTGGAACAATAGAGGAAGTACTTCCTGTTTTAACAGCAGCACTTGATAATGGTGAACCTAAAAAAGAAGCACCTCCTATGAAAAAAATGAAAAAACCTTTCATTAAAAAATCAGCTCCAAGCTACAAGATTCATGTGTGCAGTGGTTGTGGATATGAATATGACCAAGAAATTGGAGATCCTGAAAATGAAATTAAACCTGGAACAACTTTTGAAAAACTTCCTGAAGAATGGATTTGTCCATTATGTGGAGAATCAAAAGATGAATTTATTGAAGTTTAATAAATAAGGCAGAGGAGGATTGAATATTATGCATTGTGTGAGAAAAGTAACAGAAGATTTATACTGGGTTGGTGCTAATGATCATCGTTTAAATCTTTTTGAAAATATACACCCTATTTCTCGTGGGGTATCATATAACTCTTATCTTTTAATGGATAAAAAGACAGTATTATTTGATACTGTAGACTGGTCTGTATGCCGTCAGTTCTTAGAAAATGTCAAAGCAGTTCTTGACGGAAGAAATTTAGATTATCTTGTAATAAATCATATGGAGCCAGATCATGCTGCATCTATAGAAGAGATACTTCTTCGTTATCCTAAGGTAAAAGTAATCAGCACTGAAAAAGCTTTTATGCTTATGCATCAATTTGGATTTGATGTTGAAGAGAGAAAAGAAGTTGTTAAAGAAGGAGATGTGAAATCTTTTGGAAAACATACTGTAACTTTTGTATCTGCACCTATGGTTCACTGGCCTGAAGCTATGGTTACATTTGATACTACAAATGGAGTTCTTTTTGCAGCAGATGCTTTTGGATCTTTTGGAGCTCTTGATGGAAAACTATTTAATGATGAAGTTAATTTTGACAGAGACTGGATAGATGAAGCAAGAAGATACTATACAAATATAGTTGGAAAATATGGGCCACATGTACAAGCTCTTCTTAAAAAAGCAGCAGGTATAGATATTAAAATAATTTGTCCTTTACATGGTCCAGTATGGCGTTCAAATCTTGGATATTTTATAGATAAGTATGATAAATGGAGTAGATATGAACCTGAAGAAAAAGGGGTAATGATAGTTTATGCTTCTATGTATGGAAATACAGAGAGTGCAGCAACAGTTCTTGCTTCAAAACTTGTAGAAAAAGGTATTACAAATGTTGTTATGTATGATGTTTCAAATACTCATGTATCACAGCTTATATCAGAAACATTCAAGTACAGTCATATAGTTTTGGCATCAGTAACATATAATCTTGGAATTTATCCATTAATGCACAATTATTTAATGGATATGAAGGCTTTAAATGTACAGAACCGTACAGTGGCTATTGTGGAGAATGGTTCATGGGCATGTAAGTCTGGAGATTTAATGGCAGAGTTTTTAGATGATATGAAACAAATGTCAGTTTTAAATGAAAGACTTACAATGGTATCTTCTCTAAATGAAGAGAAAATTGATGAGATGGATGTTCTTGTTGATGGAATTATTGAATCAATGAAAGATTAAGAATATAAAAAAAGAGGACTTATAAAAAGTCCTCTTTTTTATATTGAAAACATATATTTGTTTACAATTTTTTGGACTTAATATAAAATATAATTTAAATAATTAAAATAATTGTTTAAGTTCATATTTTTATAATTATTATTTATGTGTAAAATAATATTTTAAGATGAGGATAGAAAATAAAAAAATTCTAATTGATTTAGAAAAATTGTATTTTAGAACAAAAAACTGTTTTTAAACAGAGAAAAAAATAGTTACCTGTAATATATAAAAAAAGAAACATGGGGTGTAAAATAATAAATATTAAAACTAAAAGAACTTTAATAGAACAAAATAGTTATAAAGATAATAATATTGGGAGGGAATTATATGAAACAAGGTTCACCAAAAGTTTTAAAAATGGATGTATATCCTGTTGCTGGTTATGACAGTGCTTTGCTTACATTAAGTGGATGTCATTCTCCATATTTTACAAGAAATATAGTTGTTTTAGAAGACGAAACAGGGAATAAAGGTATTGGAGAGATTCATGGTGGAGAAGCTATAACTGAAATGCTTGAAAGTTATAAGCCAATGGTAATAGGTGCAGAAATAGCAGATTATAGAAAAGTAATTACTGATATAAGAGCAAATGGACAAAAAGCAAAAGGAGATACAGGAGAAGGATTACAAGGATTAAATATAAGCAATTTAAAATTTGTTGTTCAAGCAGAAGCAGCAATAGAATGTGCAATGCTTGATTTATTAGGAAAGTTTTTAAATAAACCTATGGCAGCTCTTCTTGGTGATGGAGGAATCCAAAGAAGAGAAGTTCCTTTCTTGGGATATTTATTTTATATAGCAGATCCTAAAAAAATAGATATGCCTTATTTAATTGAAACAGATTGTAAAGATTCTTGGGAAAAAATAAGAAGACAAGAAACTTTAACACCAGAAGGAATAGTAGAACAAGCTAAAGCTTTATATGAAAGATATGGATTTAAAGATTTTAAATTAAAAGGTGGAGTATTAAAAGGAGAAGAAGAAATGAAAGCGGTAGAAGCTCTTCATAAAGCTTTTCCTGAAGCAAGGGTAAATATAGATCCAAATGGAGCATGGTCTTTAGAAGAAGCAATAAGATTATGTAAAGATAAACATGGTGTAGTTGCTTATATGGAAGATCCTTGTGGACCTGAAGCTGGATTCTCAAGTAGAGAAATTATGAGTGAATTTAAAACTGCTACAAATTTAAAAGTTGCAACTAATATGATTGCTACTAACTGGAGACAGTTCTATCATGCAGCTTCAGAAAGATCAGTTGATATAATTCTTGCAGATCCTCATTTCTGGACATTAAATGGAAGTGTAAGAATGGCTTATTTATTAAAAGACTGGGGATTAACATGGGGATCTCATTCAAACAATCACTTTGATATAACACTAGCAACATTTGCACAAGTTGCAGCAGCAGCTCCTGGAAATATAACTCCAGTGGATACTCATTACATCTGGCAAGATGGACAGGGAATAACAAAAAATCCTCCTGTAATAAAAAATGGAGTAATAGAAATAACTGATAAACCTGGTTTAGGTGTGGAAATAGATATGGAAAAATTATTAAAAGCTCATGAACTATATAAAACAATGCCTGCACAATTTAGAACTCGTGATGATGCTTTAGCAATGCAATATTTGATAAAAGATTGGAAATATGATTCTAAAAAACCTTGTATGGTTAGATAGTAAGGAGGAGATTTATGAATCAAAAAAAATTAAATTGGCATAATAATGATACAATATTAGGAATTATAATATTAATCTTTGGAATTTTTTATGGATTAGCAACTCTGCAAATTCCAGGAACTAAATCACAATTATTTGACTCAAGATTTGTTCCTGTTCTTCTGACAGTATTCATACTGCTTATAGGTATACTTGAACTTGGAAGAGGATTACAAAAACCTATTGAAGAAAATAAAGCAAAAAAAGAATTTGACACTAAGACAGTTATTTTTACTTTTGCATTAATTATTTTATATATCCTTTTATATTCTATTTTAGGATTTATTGTAAGCACATTTTTATTTCTGTTATTGGAAATGAATGTTTTGACTCCAAATTATGCTAAGAGAAATCAGGTGTTATATGTAATAATATCTCTTGCATTCTCTTTTGGAATCTATTATCTATTCTATTATGGATTTACTATCTTTTTACCAACAGGAATATTATATATGCTTTAGGAGGGAATATAAATGATTGAATTATTTGTTTCAGGATTATTGACAGCATTAAATCCATTTACTTTAATATTAATGTTCATCGGTACAGCTGTAGGTATAGTTTTCGGAGCTGTTCCTGGATTATCAACTGTTATGGGGCTTGTTTTAGGATTACCATTTACTTATACAATGTCTCCAGCAGTCGGAATATGTTTTTTAATTTCTCTTTACATAGGGGGAACTTCAGGAGGTCTTATTTCAGCTATTTTAATTGGAATACCTGGGACACCTGCTTCAATAGCAACTTGTTTTGATGGATTACCAATGAAAAACAAAGGATTTGCTATGAAAGCTCTAGGGCTTGGAGTTGTGTTCAGTTTTATAGGAACAGTATTCAGCACATTAGCACTTGTTTTTGTTTCACCACTTCTTGCTAAAATAGCTTTACAGTTTGGACCACATGAATATTTTGCAATTTCAATATTTGCAATAATTTTAATAACAACTTTATCAGGAAGTACTTTACCAAAAGCTTTCTTTGCAACATTTATGGGAATGGCTTTTGCAACAGTGGGATTATCACCAACAGATGCAGTAAAAAGATTTACTTTTGATAACCCACAATTAGTAGGAGGGTTTAATACCTTAACAGTTCTTATTGGATTATTCGCTATTACAGAAATTATAGTAACAGCAGAAAATATAAAATATTCTCAACAGCAGGAAAAAATCACAATAAATACGAAAGTAAAAGGATTTGGTTTTTCTATACATGAGTTCTTTGCACAAAAATGGAATGCATTTGTTTCAGCAGTTATAGGTACATTAATAGGTATTTTACCAGGAATAGGAGGTTCTACTTCAAACTTAATAGCATACAATGTTATAAAAAGCAGATCTAAATATCCTGAAAAATATGGAACAGGTATACCAGATGGAATAGTTGCTTCAGAAACTTCTAATAATGCTTCAGTAGGAGGAGCGATGATTCCTTTACTTACTCTAGGAATACCAGGAGATGGAGCAACAGCAGTTCTTTTAGGAGCATTTATGGTTCATGGAATTACTCCAGGTCCATTACTATTTAAAAATAATGCTTCTTTAGTATTTGCAATATTTGCTGCAATGTTTATAGGTGCATTTTTAATGTTGATAGTAGAATTTTTCGGACTTAGAATTTTTGCTCATGTGCTAAGAGTTCCTAAACATATACTTCTTCCAGTAGTAATAGTATTTACAACTGTTGGTGCTTTTGCTCTTGCTAGCAGAACATTTGATGTTGTTGCAATTTTAGTATTTGGAATATTAGGATATATATTTGCTAAATTTAAAGTACCTCAATCACCATTTATTATTGGATTTATTCTAGGAAAAATGACAGAAGAAAATCTAAGAAGAGGTTTAATTTTATCAAATAATAATATTTTAAATTTCTTTGGAAGACCAATAGCATGTATTTTCTTAGTAGCCACTATAGCTTATCTACTATATTTATTAGTAAAATATTTTAAAGAATCAAAAAAAGTTGCTCAAATATAAATAAGTATAAAAGTCTTTAATTAAAATAGATGGAGGTTATTTTATGAAAAAAGGATTAGGAAAACTATTACTAGTAGGAACTATCTTAACAGGAATACTTACAGGGTGTGGTGGAGAAAAGAAAGCAGAAGAAAGTGTAAAAGACAGCTGGCCAAAAAGACCTATGGAAGTTGTGCTTCATGCTTCAGCAGGTGGAGATACAGACTTTAATGCAAGAACTTTCGGAGAATTCTTTGAAAAAGAAACAGGAAAACCATTTGTTGTAACTAATATGCCAGGAGCTTCTGGTTTAGCAGCAACAGAAAATATTAAAAATACTCCTGCAAATGGATATAAAGCACTATTTACACACTCAGGACCAATGGTAGTTAACTATGTTTCAGGTGTAGCAGAATATGACTTTAAAGAATTTGATGTTTCTTGTATTCCAGCAATAGATGGAGGAACAGTATTAGTAGCAAGTAAACAATCAGGAATTACTTCTTTAAAAGATTTAATGGATAAAAGTAAGGCAGCTCCAGAAACTGTTATATACGGAACAGAATTTGGAGGATACTCACACCTTCAAGTATTAATGCTTCAAGATAAAACTCAAATAAAATTAAAATTAGCTGATATTGGATCAACAGCAGATAAAGTAACAAACCTTCTAGGAGGAAGAATTGCACTAGCTTCTATTGCTTACGGAAGTGTAAAAGATTATATTAAAAATGGGGATATGATAGCTCTTGCACAGTACAATGATGAAAGAAACCCTAACTTAGGAGATATTCCTACATTTAAGGAACAAGGAGTAGAATTATCAATGGATAATCCTTATATAATTGCTTTCCCTAAAGGAACAGATCCTGAAATTGTTAAGAAAATGAGTGATATAGCAGTTAAAGTTGCAGCAAATCCAGAATATGCAGAAAAATTAAAAAATGGATTCAGCCAAGAAGCAAAAGTTTTAGAAACTGAAGATGCAAAAGCATATTTACAAAAAGTAGAAGATACTTATTTACAATATAAAGATCAACTAAGAAGTTCTACTAAATAAATTTAGGTATTGATATCAAGAGGCTGCTACAAATTAATGATTTTTATTATTAATTTGTAGCAGTTATTTTTTTTTTGAATAAAGATAAAATTTTTTTGATTATATTAAAAAATAATAAAAATAGGTCTTAAATTTAATAAATTCAAGACCTATAAAATATTTAGTTATATAATTAAGTAAAGAAAAATTTTTATACAGATTAGAAAAGCTAAGAATATTATAATAAAATTTTTACTTTTATCATGAAACTATTTTAAAAATTTATATAAATTTAATCCAACTTCTTTATTAAGTTCTCTTTCAATTTTTCCATCTATTACAGAAATGATAAATTCTCCAGTAGCAGATATATAACATTCATTTAAATGTCCACCTAAGACATTCATATTTTTATCACAAACATTTATATGACAGTGAAGATAACATTTTCCATTCAAAGTAGAAATATTTCCAACAAGGGAAGTGATTTCCATAGGACCTGTCAAAGTAGTTTTATTATATATTTTTTCTTCAGTATAAAATAATCCTAAAACAACTTTATTAGTTGCTCCAAGACCTGTTATGCTTCCAAGTTTTATATCTTCTTTTTCACAGACTTCTTTTAATTTTTGAAGAACTTCTTCACCTTTATCAAGTCTTACAATACAATAATTATCAAATCTTTGAAATTCCATAAGCATTCCTCCTATATAAAACTAAGTTATCAACTATAGTATAAAAGAAGAATCTTTATTTGTAAAATTGGAAAAATTAAGAAAGGTATAAGTTATATTAAGACTATTTTATTTTTATAAGATTTTATTACTATAATATTTTTTCGCAAGTTCTATAAAAGCTTTAGCAGGTTTTGAAAGATAACTGTCTTTTTTATAACTTATAACTACATCCCAAGAAGGAAAATCTTTTAATCTGAAAGAAGATAACTTTTTATTTTCAGATTTTGCATAATAATGTGGAACAATAGCACAGCATAAATTAAATTCTACAGCTCTTACGATACTGCTTGTATAAGTCGTTTCAAAAAGTATTTTTGGTTCAAAACCTGCATTTTTAAAAATTTCATCAATAATATCTCTGTTTGTTGACTTTTTATTTATAAACACAAAAGGTTCTTCCTTTAAGTCAAAAAGATTAACAGGTTCTTTTATAAGATTTGAGTTTATAAAAGGATATTTTCTAGGAGTAATTAAGACCATTTCTTCAGAATATAGAACTATATAATTATCTTTTGTTCTTTGCCCTTTAGATAATGTCATAAAGCCTAAATCTAATTCACCTTTTTCTATTTTTTTTTGTTGTTCATATACAGGCATTTCTATTGGTTCAATTATGACATTTGGATAGAGTTTTTGAAATTCAGAAAAAATTGATGTGAAGAGTTCAAATCCTCTTTCTGCAGTAAGTCCTATAGTGAGTTTTCTTTTATGTTGTTCTATGCAATCATAAATTTGATTGTATGTATTTTTTTGTATTTCTAAAATTTTTTTGGCATTTTCAATATAGATTTTCCCGACTTCAGTAAGACGCCAGTCAGTTCTTGAACGATGAAAAAGTTGAGTTCCTAATTCTTTTTCTAGTTTTAAAAGTTGCTGATTTAGTGCAGATTGGGAAATGAAAAGTTTTTCAGCAGCATGAGTGATATTTTTTTCTTTTGCAATTTCTACAATATATTCCAGCTGTTTTAAATCCATCTTTATCCTCTTTTTTTTATTTTTTATTAAATTATAATTTATCTGTAGACTATAAATCAATATCTTTCTTAAAAAAATAAGAAAAATTAAGACTGTTATTAAAAAAAAGAATTTTACTTAATAGAATTATTAAAATAAAATGATATTATAAAAATAAAAAAGTTTTGAGTAAAATTTATTATGTTTCTTCCAAAGATTTATTGGATTAGGAATCTGGGTATTAATATTATTATCAATAGCTTATGCTGTATATGATAATCATAAATTTAAAGAAAAATAATCTTAACATTAAAAGGTGAGAAAATGAAAACAGTATCATGTATAAAAATAAAAGATATAGACAATGTAGCAGTTGCTGTAGATGAAATAAAAGCTGGTACAGTTGTTATGAATGATATTACAGCATTAGATGATATTCCTCAAGCACATAAAATAGCTCTATGTGATATTCCTGAAGGAAAACCTATTATAAGATATGGTGTAGTTTTAGGATATGCTATGAGAGATATTAAAAAAGGTCAGTGGATAAATGAAAAAATGTTAATTCTTCCAACACCACCTTCAGTTGATAATATGGAATTTGGAACCAATATTGTAACAGAACTTCCAGAACCTCCTGTAACAACATGGGAAGGATATAGAAATCCCAATGGAGGATATGCAGGGACAAGAAATATTTTAGGAATAAGTACAACAGTACAATGTGTAACAGGAGTTTTAAATGTAGCTGTTGAAAAAATAAAAAAAGAACTTCTTCCAAAATATCCTAATGTTGATGGAGTAGTGGCAATAAATCATGCTTATGGGTGTGGTGTAGCAATAAATGCTCCTGAAGCAAAAATACCTATAAGAATACTTCGTAATTTATCTAAGCATCCAAATTTTGGCGGACAAATGATGGTTGTGGGATTAGGTTGTGAAAAATTCACTGTAGATATGCTTTGTGATGAAAAAGATATTACTCCTGACAATGTAATAATACTTCAAGAGAAAAAAGGCTTTGCCGATATGATAGATTCTATTATGGAAATGGCTGATAAAAAATTAGCAATTCTTAATGAAAGAAAAAGAGAAGTTCTTCCTCTTTCAGATTTGCTAATCGGAATGCAGTGTGGAGGAAGTGATGCTTTTTCAGGTGTAACTGCTAATCCATCAGCAGGATATGCTGCAGATATGCTTGTTAAAGGTGGAGCTACAGTAATGTTTTCAGAAGTGACAGAAGTAAGAGATGGTATACATATTATAGGTGAGCGTTGTACAAATAAAGAAGTAGGGGAAAAGCTTGCTTCTGAAATGAGATGGTATGATAAGTATTTAGAAGAAGGAGAAGTAGACAGAAGTGCTAATCCAACTCCTGGAAATAAAAAGGGAGGACTTGCAAATATAGTTGAAAAAGCAATGGGTTCTATAGCAAAATCAGGAACATCTCCTATTGTAGAGGTATTGTCTCCAGGAGAAAAACCTACAAAACATGGACTTATTTATGCAGCTACTCCTGCAAGTGATATTGTATGTGGGCCATGTCAGCTTGCATCAGGAATAGGTCTTCAAGTTTTTATGACAGGAAGAGGAACTCCTTATGGACTTGCAGTAGCTCCTGTAATAAAAGTATGTTCAAGAAATGACATGAAAAATCAATGGTTTGATTTGATTGATATTAATGCAGGACCTATAGCTACAGGAGAAGCAACAATAAAAGATATTGGAACATTATTATTTAAAGAAATCATAGATGTAGCAAGTGGAAGAAAACAAAGTTTTGCCGAAAAATATAAGCTTTACAACGACTTCTGCATTTTTAATCCAGCACCTATTACTTAATAAAAAAGAGGCAGGAAAATGGAAATAACAAAAATTTTATCTTTACAAGGAATTCTATTTCTTCTTATGATGATAGGAATAGTAGCTAAAAGGAAAGGAATATTAAATGATGCTGGAAGAGCAGTCCTTACAGATTTACTGATATATATTTTTTTACCAGCTATGATAACAAATTCTTTCAGAGTGAAATTTGATTATGAAATATTAATAAGATTTTTGGTAATAATTACATTTGCTTTTGCAGCACAGTTTATTAGCATGTTTTTAGCAGAAATTCTATATAGAAATCAACCAGAAGGAAGAAAAAAGGTTCTTAAATATGCAACTGTTTCTTCAAATGCTGGTTTTATGGGACTGGCAGTAGTTGAGGGAGTATATGAGTCAGCAGGGCTTATGTATGGTTCAGTATGTCTTATTCCTCAAAGGATAGTGATGTGGTCTGCAGGAATTTCATGTTTTACTTCATCAGGAAGTAAAAAAGAAATTTTTAAGAGAGTGGCTCTTCATCCTTGTATAATAGCTGTATATGTAGGTTTAGTATTGATGTTTTTTCAAATTCCGTTGCCTGTTTTTTTAGATAAAACTTTAAGAAGTGTTGGTGGCTGTACAACAAGTATTTCCATGATTTTAATAGGAAGTATTTTAGGTGAAATAAAGGATATAAAATCAGTTATTTCTAAAACAGTGCTTTATTATTCTTTTGTAAGACTTATTTTAATTCCTTTGATAGTTTTTGCAATGTGCAGAATATGTGGAGTAAATGCTTTGAGTACAGGAATAGAAGTTCTTATAAGTGGAATGCCTGCAGCTAGTACAAGTGCTATTTTAGCTGCAAAATACGATGGGGATTATATTTTTGCAGGAAAATGTATTGTTTGCAGTACAATTTTATCAATAATAACTATACCTTTATGGTGTATGGTACTTTGAAATATTTTTGAGCTCTATTATAAGAAAAACTTAGAGAAGTATTAAAAATAAGAAGTTTACTTAATAATAAAAATTTTATAAAATAATATTGTAAAGACGGACATATGTTCTTATAACTAATTTAAATGTTTTAAAAACAGAATAAATAAATACAAATGTGACAAGATGAATATAAAAGTCAAAAAGGAGAGAAGAATGACACCTAAAGTTATTGAGATGAATGTAATACCAGTAGCTGGTTACGATAGTATGCTTTTAAATCTTAGTGGAGCTCATGGACCATATTTCACAAGAAATATTGTTATTTTAAAGGCAGATAATGGAGAAATTGGAGTTGGAGAAGTTCCAGGAGGAGAAAAAATAAGAAAAACTCTTGAAGATGCAAAATCATTAGTTGTTGGGAAAAGTATAGGAGAATACAAAAATATAGTAAAAAGTATTCATGATGCTTTTATTGACAGAGACTCTTCAGGAAGAGGAACACAAACATTTGACCTTAGAACAACAGTTCATGTAATGACTGCAGTTGAAGCTCCTCTATTAGATCTTATGGGAAAATATTTAAATGTTCCTGTAGCTGCTCTTTTAGGTGAAGGACAACAAAGAGAAAAAGTAAAAGTTTTAGGATATTTATTCTACATAGCTGATAGAAATAAAACAGATTTACCATATTTGTCAGGGGATGACAATTCAGATGAATGGGGAAGAATAAGAAGGGATGAAGCAATGACTCCTGAAAAAATTGTTGCTCTTGCAAAAGCAGCACATGCAAGATATGGATTTGAAGATTTTAAATTAAAAGGTGGAGTTTTAGAAGGAAAAGAAGAAATAAAAGCTATAAAAGCCCTTCATGAAGCATTCCCAGAAGCAAGAATAACTCTTGATCCAAATGGAGCATGGTCTTTAAAAGAAGCAGTTTCTTTATGCAAAGATATGCATGGAATACTTGCTTATGCAGAAGATCCTTGTGGAGCTGAAGATGGTTTCTCAGGAAGAGAGGTTATGTCAGAATTTAGAAAAGCAACAGGACTTCCTACAGCAACAAATATGATTGCAACAGACTGGAGACAAATGCAGCACTCAGTTGCTTTAAACAGTGTTTCTATCCCTCTTGCAGATCCACATTTCTGGACAATGGAAGGTTCAGTAAGAGTAGGACAAATGTGTAATGAGTTTGGACTTACTTGGGGATCTCACTCAAATAACCACTTTGATATATCACTTGCTATGTTCAGCCATGTTGCAGCAGCAGTTCCTGGAAATATAACAGCTATTGATACTCACTGGATTTGGCAAGATGGACAAGATTTAACTAAGAATGCACATAAAATTGTAAATGGAGAAATAACAGTTCCAAGAGACATTCCTGGATTAGGAATAGAAATTGATATGGATAAGATTATGGCAGCTCATAAACTTTATGTGGAAAAAAATCTTGGTGCAAGAGATGACTCAATAGCAATGCAATATTTAATAAAAGACTGGAAATTTGACAATAAAAAACCTTGTCTTGTAAGATAATTTAATAAAAATTTTTGTGTTATAATACCTTTCTGAATTTTAAAATATACAAAGAAAGAACAGCTTTTAAAGCTGTTCTTTCTTTTTGTAATAATAAAAATTTTTTAAAGTAAATGCTAAATCTAAAATTGAAAAATCTTTAAGAGACCTAGGATTATATCCAGTAAGTTTTTCTATTTTGTTAAGTTGATATTGAAGAGTGTTTTTATGCATAAAAAGTTCAGCAGAAGCTTCTTTAATGCTTCCATTATTATTTTTATATGATTTAAAAATTTCATAAAAGAAATTAATCTCATCTTCCTGAAGATTTCCTATTACCTTATTTGTGAATTCATTTATTTTATTTTGTTTTATATTTGAGAGAAGAATTCCAAGATCAAGTTCTGAATACAAAGCATGTGTTTTTTCAGTATCAAAATTTACAATATATTTTAAAGCATTTTTAGCTTCAGAATACGAAATAGTAAAATCTTTTAATGAGCTTACACTTTTTCCTATTCCAAATTTAAAATTAAATTTTAAAGATTCAGATAAATTTTTTTGGATAGCAGAGATAAATTCTTTAATATATTTTTTGTTATCTGAATTGAAAAAAATAATAATTTGATTGGAAGTAACTGAAAAAATATTTTTTTTATTTCTTGCTAGAAAAGTTTCAAGTATTTTATATAAATCGTTATTGTCTTCAAAGACACTGTTAATATTTCCTACAATAACGGTGTAAGGAAAATCAAGAGAAGGATAAAATTCTATATTTTCGTGATTCCCAAAAAGAATGGTTTCAATCATGTTTCTGTTTTGTTCTCTCTTCTTTATGAACAGTTCTTTAAGCCAAGCTTCTTTAACAAGAATTTCTGTCATAGATTTGATAATTTTTCCAAACCTTTCAACATCTTTTCTGTCACCAGTAATTCCTATCACTCCTACAATTTCATTATTAAGATGGACAGGGATATTGATTCCTTTTTTACTTCCTGCATATTCTGTATCACTGTTAATAACTACATCGTTATTAGTTGCTATACATTTTAAAGATGCTTCATGTATTTGTCCTATTCTTTCTCTATCTGTACTTGCAATAATATATCCATCAATATTTATAAAGTTTAAGTCTTGATTTATGATATCTTTCATATCTTTTACAATTTTTAAGGCAAGATCAGTAGGAATATTCATATTTCACCTCTTTAAATAAACTAGGATAAGGTATTAATAATGTTATCTTAGCATAAAATTTTAAAAATCACAAAAAAATATGTTACAAGGAACAAAAAAATATAAAAAATATAAAAAATAATAGTCTGTGTAACATTGAATAGGAGATAAAATTATTCTAAAATAAAGCATAAGAAAAAATCAATTTAGAACACAACAACTAATAAAAATATATGGAGGTAAAAATGAAAGTAGGATTTATCGGATTAGGAATAATGGGAAGACCAATGTGTAAAAATGTTTTAAAAGCAGGATATGAAGTAACTGTTTTTGATTTTAATACAGCAGCTGTTGAAGATTTAGTTTCTTGTGGTGCTAAAGGAGCAAAATCAGGAAAAGAAGTTGGAGAAAACTGTGATGTATTAATTACTATGCTTCCAAATTCACCACATGTAAAAGCAGCTTTATTTAATGAAAATGGAGCAGCTGAAGGATTAAAGGCAGGATCAGTTGTAATAGATATGAGTTCTATAAACCCAGTTGAAAGCCAAAATATTGCAGCTAAATTAAAAGAAATGAATATAGGATTCTTAGATGCACCAGTATCTGGAGGAGAACCAAAAGCTATTGACGGAACTATTTCTGTAATGGTTGGAGGAGATCAAGAATTATTTGATAAATATTATGATTTAATGAAATCTATGGCAGGATCAGTTGTAAGAACAGGAGCAGTTGGTGCAGGAAATACTACAAAACTAGCTAACCAAATGATTGTTGCTGTTAATATTGCAGCTTTAAGTGAAGCATTTGTTCTTTGTGAAAAAGCAGGAGTAGATCCTCAATTAGTTTTTGATGCAATAAAAGGAGGACTTGCAGGAAGTACAGTAATGAATGCAAAAGCTCCAATGATGCTTTCAAGAAACTTTGAACCTGGATTCAGAATAGAACTACATATTAAAGACTTACAAAATGCTCTTGATACATCTCACTCAATCAATGTATCTTTACCATTAACAGCTCAAGTTATGGAAATGATGCAAGCTTTAAAAATAGATGGAAGAGAGAAAAAAGACCACTCAGCATTATTAAATTATTATGAAAAAATTAACAATATAACAGTTGGTAAAAAAGATTAATAATAATTTAATAAAAAGTATAAGAGTTCAGGAGGATTTATAAATGGATTTAAGCTTATTAAAGGGAATATATGTTCCTATTATTACTCCAGTAGATGAAAATGAAAATGTAGATGAAGTAAAATTAAGAAAGCAGGTTAATTTTGTAATAGACGGAGGAGTAAACGGTATTCTTGCACATGGAAGCAACAGTGAATTTTACATGTTTGATGAGGAAGACTATGAAAAAATAACAAGAATAATTCTAGATGAAACTAAAGGAAGAGTTCCTGTAATTATGGGTGTAGGGGCTATAAGAACTTCTAAATGTGTAAAATTAGCTCAGCTTGGTAAAAAATTAGGTGTAGATGGAATAGCACTATTACAGCCTATGTTTTTAAAACCTAATGATGAAGAATTATTTTTACACTACAAAACAGTAGCTGATTCAATAGGAGAAATGCCTTTATTAATTTATAACAATCCAAGAATAGGATATACACTTTCAGGTGATTTAGTAGAAAAACTGGCAAGAGAAGTAAAAAATATAGTAGGAATTAAAGATTCAAGTGGAGATATAAATCAAGTTCTTGAATTTATAAGAAGAACGAGAGATACAGGATTTAAAGTTTTTGGAGGAAAAGATACATTAATTTATTCTTCATTAACAATAGGAGCAGTTGGAGGAGTATGTACAACAGCTAATATATTCCCTGAATTAGTGACATCTATTTATAAAAAATATGCAGAAGGAGATTTGAAAGAATCTTTAGAACTTCAGTTCAAATTAAATCCTGTAAGATTATCAATGGATAAGGCAAGTTTTCCAGTAGCTACAAAGGATATGGCTAATATAAATAAAATGAATGTAGGAGCACCAATAAAACCTAATCTTCCATCAAATGATAATGTTGTAAAATTTATGACAGGAAAAATGGATGAAGCAGGTCTGTTAAAGAGGTAGGCTTATGAAAAAAATGAAAGTTGTTGTTGCTGTAGACTCTTTTAAAGGAAGCGCAACATCAAAAGAAGTTTCTGAATATATTGAAAAAGGAATAAAAAATGTGTTCAGTGATATTTCTGTTAAAAAAGTATCTATTGCTGATGGAGGAGAAGGTACTGTAGAAGCAATAGTAGAATCAGCATATGGGCAATATATGTTTGAGAGAGTTCATGGGCCTCTTGGAGCAGAAGTAAATGCAAAGTATGGGATTCTTAATGGAAAGATTGCTGTTATGGAAATGGCTGAAGCTTCAGGAATAAATCTTGTAAAGCATGAAGAACTTAATCCTTTTTCTGCCAGTACATATGGTGTGGGAGAAGTTTTAAAAGCTATACTTGATAAGGGGATAAGAGATATTTATATTGGAATAGGAGGAAGTGCAACTAATGACGGAGGAGCAGGAATGTTGGCTTCTTTGGGAGCTGAGTTTTATGACTCTGAAGGAAATAAGATTGGATATACTCCTGCAGAATTGAAAAAATTAAAAAGTATAGATTTATCTTCTTTTGATGAAAGAATACAGGAAGCAAAAATTACAGTTCTATCTGATGTTCGTAATCCTTTATGTGGAGAAAATGGAGCATCATATATATTTGGACCTCAAAAAGGAGCAAGTTCAGAAGATGTCAAAGAACTTGACAGTATTTTAAGAAATTATGGAGATATAATAGATAAAATATCTGACAAGAATTATTCATCTCAGCCTGGAAGTGGAGCAGCAGGAGGACTTGGTTTTGCACTTTTAAGTATTTGTAAAGCTGAATTTAAAGAGGGAATAGTTGAAATAATGAATTTAATAAATCTGGAAGATACAATAAAAGATGCAGATTTAGTTATTACAGGGGAAGGAAGAATAGACAATCAATCTGTATATGGAAAAGCTCCTGTAGGAATAGCAAAGCTTGCTAAAAAATATAATATTCCAGTTATTGCTGTTGTAGGGAGTTCAGCAAGAAATCTTGAAGAGATTTATAAAAATGGAATAGATTTAGTTCTAGATATTATTAATGAACCTATGAGCCTTGATAAAGCAATAAAAGATGTAGGAGAGCTTCTTGAATTTGTAGGAGAAAAGGCAATTCGGGCATTTTTAATTGGTAAATAAACTTTAGACAGCTTTAGTAAAAAAGGAACTGTATTATACAGTTCCTTTTTTCTATAGAATTTTTAGAGGAAAAATATATTTTTGAAAGGAGCTGTTGTGAAAAAAATATTAATTACAATACCTATGGAAGAAGAACACAAAAAGAGAATAAATGAAATAGCATTTGATGCAGAAATAAAATATTGTTCTGTAGAAAAAATTACAAAAAAAGATGTATGTGATGCAGAAATAATTTTAGGAAATGTTCCTGTAAACTTTATAAAGGAAAGTATAAATTTAAAGTGGCTACATTTAAATAGTGCAGGGGCAAATAATTATACAGAAAAAGATATATTAAAAGAAGGAACTATTCTTACGAATTCAACAGGAGCATATGGTTTAGCTATTGCAGAGCATATGTTTGCAGTTTTGCTATCGTTGCAGAAAAAAATATATATTTATACAGAAAATCAAAAAGAACATTTATGGAAAGATGAAGGAGAAGTAGTTTCAATATATGGATCTAAAACTTTAGTTGTAGGACTTGGAGATATAGGAAGTGAATTTGCATTAAGAATGAATGCTCTTGGAAGTAAAGTATATGGAATAAGAAAACATAAAGCAGAGAAACCTTTCTATATAGAAAAAATGTATGAGATAGAAGAATTAGAAAAAATCCTTTCTGAATTTGATATAGTAGCTGTTTTCTTGCCAGAAACAAAGGAAACTATAAATCTTTTTGATAAATCAAAATTTATAATTATGAAAAATAGTGTATTTTTTTTAAATGCAGGAAGAGGAAGTACAGTAAATACAAAAGATTTATGTGAGGCATTAAATGAAGGGATAATAAAAGGAGCAGGAATAGATGTTGTAGATATAGAGCCTCTTCCAAAAGAGAGTCCTTTATGGAATGCTAAAAATATATTAATAACTCCTCATGTTTCAGGAGGATATCATCTGAAAGAAACTCTTAAAAGAGTAAGAAATATAGCGATAAGTAATTTAGAGGCTTATTATAAAAATGAACCTATGAAAAATATAGTTGATTTTAAAACAGGATATAAAAAATTTATAGAATAAATGGTTAATAAATAGAAAGGGGAAAAATATGTATAAAAAAATAATATTACCTGATGGAACAGAAATTGGAAATATGGGAATAGGAACATGGTATCTAGGAGATGCTCAGAAAACAAAAGCTGAAGAAATAGCAAGTATAAGATATGCTATTGAAAATGGAGTTACAACAATAGATACAGCAGAGATGTATGGAAATGGGAACAGTGAAATTCTTATAGGGGAAGCTATAAAAGGATATAACAGAGAGAAGTTATTTATAATTTCAAAAGTTCTTCCAAGTAATGCAGGAAGAGGGAGAATATTTCAAGCGTGTGAAAGAACTTTAAAAAGGCTTGGAACAGATTATCTTGATTTATATCTTCTTCATTGGAGAGGGATGATACCTTTTGAAGAAACTATAGAGTGTATGGAAGAGCTAAAAAGAAGAGGAAAAATCCGTAGATGGGGAGTTTCAAATATGGATATAGATGATATGGAAGAAATTTTAGAATGTAGAGATGGAGAAAATTGCTGTGTAAATCAAGTACTATATCATTTAGGTTCAAGAGGGATAGAATATTCATTAAAACCTTTTACAGATAGAAATAATATTCCTACAATAGCATATTGTCCTATTGCTCAGGGAGGAAGATTAAGAAAGAAAATTTTAGATTCTTCTGCAGTGAAAGAAATAGCTGAAAAATATAATATTACACCAATACAAGTTCTTCTTTCTTTTGTTTTACAACAGGATAATATGATAGCAATACCAAAAGCAGCTACTTTAGATCATATGAAAGACAATATAAAATGTCTTGAAATTGAATTTTCAAAAGAGGATATAGAAATATTAAATAAAGAATTTCCTTCTCCTACAAGAAAAATGCCTTTAGATATAGAATAAGAATATGTTAAAAAATGAAAAAATCATACTATAAAATAATTTAGAAAATGAATAATAACTAGGAAAAATATATATACTACTTATATTGACATTGAAATAAATTAGGAGTATAATCTTTCTAAAATTAGTTGCTTGTAGTACAGTAACATTAGTACTAAATAAATGAACTGTGTGTTTATGAGCTTTTAATTTTTAAAGATTATATAAAATGGGAGGCATGTTTATGAAGAAGGCATTAATGGCGATGTTTATGACTGCAATATCAGCAGTAAGTTTTGCGTATCATATTGGAGTTGTTAGTGGAACAGTATCACAGTCAGAAGATTCTTTAAGAGGAGCAGAAGCTGTAATGGCTAAATACGGAGCAGCAGATAAAGGTGGAAAAGTAGTTCATATAACATATCCTGATAACTTTATGCAGGAAATGGAAACTACTATTTCTCAAATAGTTTCCCTTGCAGATGACCCTGAAATGAAAGCAGTAATAATGACAGAAGCAGTTCCAGGAACTGTTGAAGCATTTAGAAGAATAAGAGATAAAAGACCTGACATAATTCTTATGGCAAATACAGCTCATGAAGATCCTGAAATGATAGCAGATGTATCAGACTTAGCACTTTATCCAGATGCTATAGCAAGAGGATATTTAATTGTTAAAGCAGCAAAAGAAATGGGAGCAGATAAATTTGTTCATGTATCATTCCCAAGACATTTAAGTTATGAAATGTTATCAAGAAGAAGAAATATAATGGCTGAAACAGCAAAAGATTTAGGAATGGAATTTATAGATGTTTCTGCACCAGATCCAGTAAGTGATGTTGGAGTAGCAGGAGCTCAACAATATATATTAGAACAAGTACCTAACTGGCTTGCAAAATATGGTAAAAATACAGCATTCTTTGCAACAAATGATGCTCATACTGAACCATTATTAAAAAGAGTAGCTGAAGATGGAGGATATTTTGTAGAAGCTGATTTACCTTCTCCAACAATGGGATATCCAGGTGCTTTAGGAATTGATTTCAGTGACAGTGAAAAAGGAAATTGGCCAGCAATTCTTAAAAAAGTTGAAAAAGTTGTATCAGATAAAGGTGCAGCAGGAAGAATGGGAACATGGGCTTATTCATATAACTTTAGTGTTGCTCAGGCAATGGGAGATCATGCAGTTAATGTAATAGAAGGAAAATGCGATGTATTAGATTTTGATGCAGTAATGGAAACATTAAAATCAAATACTCCTGGTGCAGGATGGAACGGAAGTTATTTAGTAGATGTAAATGGTGTTGAAAGAGATAACTATATTCTTATTTATCAAGATACTTATGTATTTGGAAAAGGATATTTACATATGACAGATGTAAAGGTTCCTGAAAAATATTTTGATATCAGATAATAAATAGGAAGTATTTAAAATTTGAATAGTTAATAAAAAGAGGTTATGAATATTTTATTCTTTAGAATAAATTTCATAAATAGTCACAAAGTGCATAAATATATGCACTTTGTGCCTCCCCAAAATTATCCTAAAAATAAAACAATTTTTTATTAAAAAAGTTGTTGAAAACCCTGACAAAATTTATTGACACTAATGTTTCTTAGGAGTATAATCAAAACATTATACAAAATAAATACTGGAAGTGTTATACATTTATGATAAGAATGATGTCAGGAAGTAAAGGACATTTCTAAGGTATTTTTCGGGAGGGCATTTTTTATGAAAAAAATATTTGTTGGAATTTTAATGTTTATGCTTTCAGCATTAACTTTCGCAGCTGACTATCACATAGGTATAGTAAGTGGAACAGTATCACAGTCAGAAGATTCTTTAAGAGGAGCAGAGGCTGTAATGGCTAAATATGGAGCAGCAGATAAAGGTGGAATGGTTGTTCATGTTACATATCCTGATAACTTTATGCAGGAAATGGAAACAACAATTTCTCAAATAGCATCTCTTGCAGATGATCCTAAGATGAAAGCTGTTGTTATGACAGAAGCTATTCCTGGTACAGTAGAAGCATTTAGAAGAATAAGAGCTCAAAGACCAGATATTCTTCTTATTGCAAATACAGCTCATGAAGATCCTGATATGATAGCAGATGTTGCAGATTTAGCACTTTATCCAGATGATATTATCAGAGGATATACAATAGTAAAAGCTGCAAATATGATGGGAGCTACTAAATTTATGCATATATCATTCCCAAGACACTTAAGCTATGAACTTCTTTCAAGAAGAAGAAATATAATGGCTGCAGTGGCAAAAGATTTAGGAATGGAATTTATAGACACTTCTGCACCAGATCCAGTAAGTGATGTTGGAGTAGCAGGAGCTCAACAATATATATTAGAACAAGTACCTAACTGGCTTGAAAAATATGGTAAAGATATAGCATTCTTTGCAACAAATGATGCTCATACTGAACCACTATTAAAAAGAATAGCTGAAGAAGGAGGATATTTTGTTGAGGCAGATATGCCTTCTCCAACAATTGGATATCCAGGTGCTTTAGGAATAAAATTTGATGATTCTGAAAAAGGAAACTGGCCAGCAATCCTTAAAAAAGTAGAAAAAGCAGTTGTTGATAAAGGCGCAGCAGGAAGAATGGGAACATGGGCTTATTCATATAACTTTAGTACTGCAACAGCTCTTGGAGATCATGCAGTTAATGTTATAGAAGGAAAATGCGACATTCTTGACTTTGATGCAATAATGTCTGCTTTACAAAACAGTACATCAGGAGCTGGTTGGAACGGAAACTACTTAGTAGATGCAGATGGTGTTGAGAGAGAGAACTATATCCTTATTTATCAAGATACTTATGTGTTTGGTAAAGGATATTTACATATGACAGACTTAGAGGTACCTAAGAAATATCTTGACATTCAATAGTAATGTAAAAGAGGGTAGTTTTTAAACTACCCTTTTTATTAATATGAAAGGTGGGAATTGATGGAAAATATATTGTTAGAAATAAGAAACCTATCAAAATCTTTCGGAGAGAATACAGTTCTGAAAGATATAAACCTTGAAATAAAAGAGGGTGAAGTAATAGGGTTAGTAGGAGAAAATGGTGCCGGAAAGTCTACTCTTATGAAGATTATTTTCGGAATGCCTGTTATAAAAGAAACAGGTGGCTACAACGGAGAAGTCAAAGTAAATGGTAAGGTTGTAAATTTTAACAGTCCTTTTGATGCTCTTGCAGCAGGAATAGGAATGGTTCACCAAGAATTTTCTCTTATACCTGGATTTAAAGCTAGTGAAAATATAGTACTTAATAGAGAAACAACAAAAGCAAGTCTTTTAGAACTTCTTTTTGGTGAAAGAATAAGAGTTATTGATGGAAAAACAATAAAACAAAGATCAAAAGATGCAATTGGACATTTAGGTGTAACAATAGATGAAGAGCAATATGTTGAACAGATGCCAGTTGCTCATATGCAGTTTACAGAAATAGCAAGAGAAATAGAAAGAGAACATACAAAACTTCTTGTTCTTGATGAACCTACAGCTGTTCTTACAGAAAGTGAAGCAGAAGTTCTTGTTCAGACAATAAAAAGACTATCAGAAAAAGGGATAGCAGTAATCTTTATTACTCACAGACTTGATGAAATAATAGCTGCTTGTGATAAAGTAGTTGTTCTTAGAGATGGAGTAATGATAAATGCAGTTCCTACAAAAGATACAAATGTAGATGAAATTACTCAATGGATGATAGGAAGAAAAATAGAAAGCAGTGAATCAGAAAATATTAAAGAAAATAAAGCAGATGATAAAGATATTATCCTTGACATAAAAAATCTTTCTGTAGATATGCCTGGAGAGGCAGTAAAAAATCTTAATCTAAAAGTAAGAAGAGGGGAAATACTTGGTCTTGGAGGTATGGCAGGGCAAGGTAAAATAGGAGTGGCCAATGGTGTAATGGGACTTTATCTTACAACAGGAGAAGTTTTATTTAATGGAAATCCTATAAAAATAAATGATCCTGCAGATCCACTAAAAAAAGGATTATTTTTTATGTCAGAAGATAGAAAAGGAGTAGGTCTTCTTCTTGATAAGTCAATAGAAATGAATATAGCTTATCCTGCAATTCAGATTAAAGAGCAGTTTTTAAAATCTTTTGCAGGTTTTGTAAAATATCAGGATAATGAAGCTATAAAAGAAAATGCTAAAAAATATATAAAAACTCTTGAAATAAAATGTATGGGAGAAGAGCAAAGAGTACAGGAGTTAAGTGGAGGAAATCAGCAGAAAGTATGTCTTGCAAAAGCCTTTACAATGGAACCAGAACTTTTATTTGTATCTGAACCTACAAGAGGTATAGATGTTGGAGCAAAAAAATTAGTTCTTGATTTCTTAAAACAATATAATAAAGAAAAAGGAGTAACAATAGTTATTACTTCTTCAGAAGTAGAAGAATTAAGATCTGTATGTGATAGAATAGCTATTATAAATGAAGGAAAAGTAGCCGGAATATTACCTCCACAGGCTGACATACTTGAATTCGGTAAATATATGGTAGGAGTAGGAGGAAACAGCAATGACTAGTATAAAAAAGACAATACAAAATATGGGTTGGCCTAGAATTATAATAGGACTTTTCCTTTTACTAATGTATATTTCTTGCCCTTTTATTGGTCTTAATTTAAAAGCGGCAATAAGTGATACAATTATAAGATTTGGAATGAATGTTGTTTTAGTTTTATCTCTTGTGCCTATGATTCAGGCTGGGACAGGACTGAACTTTGGTATGCCTTTAGGAGTTGAAGCAGGCCTTCTTGGAGCAGTAATAAGTATAGAATTAGGACTTACAGGTTTGGCAGGATTCTTTGGAGCAATTTTAATTTCAATACCTTTTGCAGTTATTTTTGGATGGCTTTATGGAGCAATTCTTAATAAAGTAAAAGGTGGAGAAATGATGATAGCAACATATATAGGATTCTCATCAGTTGCTATTATGTGTATAATGTGGCTTATACTTCCGTTTAAAAGTCAAGATATGATATGGGCTTATGGAGGAGAAGGACTTCGTACAACAATTAGTGTTGAAAATTATTGGCATAAAATATTAGAAGTTGGAAATACAGGACTTCCTTTTGGGGAAATAGTGATGTTTGCTGTTCTTGGATTTATAATCTGGGTATTTTTTAGAACAAAAGGTGGACTTGCAATGAAAGCTGTAGGTGCAAATGAAAAGTTTGCAAGAGCTACAGGAATAGATATAGATAAAGTAAGAATAAAATCAGTTGTATTATCAAGTGTTCTTGCTGCTGTTGGAATTATAATTTATCAACAGAGCTTCGGATTTATTCAGCTTTATTTAGCACCTTTCTACATGGCATTCCCTGCTATTGCAGCAATACTTATAGGAGGAGCTTCAGTTAATAAAGCAACTATTGTAAATGTAATAATAGGAACATTCCTTTTCCAAGGAATACTTACAATGACTCCAAGTGTTGTTAATGGAATTATTAAAACAGATATGTCAGAAACAATAAGAATAATTGTATCAAATGGAATGATACTTTATGCTCTTACTAGAAAGGGGGAACTATAAAATGAACAACAATTTAAAAAACACATTAATAAATAATATAGTACCTATATTAATATTAATAATAATAGCTTTTTGTTTCCCATTGTCAGGGCTTAGTGTAACATATACAATTCAGGAAATGATACTTAGACTTTCAAGAAACCTATTTCTTGTTCTTTCACTTCTTATTCCTATTATTGCAGGAATGGGACTTAATTTTGGTATAGTTCTTGGAGCTATGGCAGGTCAAATTGCTCTTGTGCTTATAACAGACTGGCAGATTGTAGGAATGCAAGGAGTTCTTCTTGCAGCAATAATTTCTGTACCTGTTTCTATTCTTCTTGGAATAATGAGTGGTATGATACTTAACAGAGCTAAAGGAAGAGAAATGATAACATCTATGATATTAGGATTCTTCATAAATGGTGTTTATCAATTAGTTGTCCTTTACGGAATGGGAAAAGTAATTCCAATAACAAATAATAAACTTGTTCTTTCAAGAGGATATGGAATAAGAAATGCCATAGACCTTAAAGATGTAAGAAAAGTTTTAGATTCAGTTTTTGCTATAAAAATAGGTGAAATTGAAATACCTGTATTTGTTTTCTTAATAGTTGCAGCACTTGCATGGTTTACTGTGTGGTTTAGAAAAACAAAATTAGGTCAGGATATGAAAGCTATAGGTCAGGATATGGAAGTTTCTAAAACGGCAGGAATTGATGTTGAGAAAACAAGAATAATTGCTATTGTTATTTCAACTGTGCTTGCTGGATTTGGTCAAATAATTTATCTTCAAAATATAGGAACAATGAATACTTATAACAGCCACGAACAGATAGGAATGTTCTCTATAGCAGCTCTTCTTGTAGGTGGAGCAAGTGCATCAAAAGCAACTATATTAAATGCTATAAGTGGTATTTTCCTTTTCCATATGCTATTTATTGTTTCACCTATGGCAGGTAAAGAGCTTATGGGTTCTGCACAGATAGGTGAATACTTTAGAGTATTTGTTTCTTATGGAGTAATAGCTCTTACTCTTGTTCTTCATCAATGGAGAAGAGAGAAAGAAAAAGAAGAACAAAGAAGAAGACTTATGGCAGAGAGAACAGCTCAAACAGAGGGTGGTGATAAGTAATGAAAAGAATTTTAAGCTGGGTAGTGGTAATGGCAGCTGTAATAGTATTGTCTGTAATTCTTTTTGTTACAGGAAAACAGCACAAAGTTATGCTTATAAATGGTGAAAACGGAGCAGAAGTTCCTGCAAGAGTAGCTTATATAGTTGATGGACAGAATGCAGATAAACCAAAAAGTATAAGGGCAAATAAAAAAGGTGTTGTTTATGTAAAAGGTATAAATCATAAAATAACAATTAGATTTAAAGATGCTAATGGACAAAATCAAGAAATAACTAAAAATTTTAAAACAAAATTATCTCAGGAAGAAATAATAGATTTTGCAGGAATTATTAGTGGAGCAGAAAATTGGATTATTTATAAAGATAGTGAGGCTGAAACTGCAGAAGAAGAATAAAAAATAAACAAATAAAAATATGAGAGTGATTAAAAGAAGAGCTGAAAAAATAAGTTTATTCTTTTAATAATCACTCTCTTTTTTGTTTATAAAGAAGTATATAAAATGTATAGAAATGGTAAAAAAATAATCTGTAAAAAATTGATCAATTATCAGAAAATCTTTATTTTAAATATTTAACATTAAGTGATAAAAAAATAAACATTATAACTTAAAATAGCATAAAAAACATGGAATATATATAAAATATATTTTAAAAATATTAAATTTTGGATTATAATTAGAATATAATAATGTGAAAAAAATTTTTTTGGAAGATTAATAAAATAAAAATAACAAAGATTAACCTTAAAGTGATAAATAATTAATCATAATTTTGTAAATTGTAAGTAAGGGCTTGACTTAATAGCTCTGTAAAAGTATAACTATATTATGAGTGTATTAAAAAATCTTTTAAAATAAAAATAACTATGAGAGGCAAAGCGGAATCAGAAAGCTTTTTCATAGTATCTCAAAGGAGGTTATTATGGATTTTATAACATATGAGCAAGAAGGATTTGTAGGAGTAATTACTATAAACAGACCAAAAGCTCTTAACGCTCTTAACAGCGGAGTTCTTGATGAATTAAATGCTTGTTTAGATGCAATTGATTTAGAAACAACTAGAGCACTTGTTTTAACAGGAGCAGGTGAAAAATCATTTGTTGCAGGTGCTGACATTGCAGAAATGAGTACATTAACTAAAGCTGAAGGAGAAGCTTTCGGAAAAAAAGGAAATGATGTTTTCAGAAAACTAGAAACTTTCCCTATTCCAGTTATCGCAGCAGTAAATGGATTTGCTCTTGGTGGAGGATGCGAAATAGCTATGAGCTGTGACATAAGAATATGTTCTGACAATGCTCTTTTTGGACAACCTGAAGTAGGTTTAGGAATCACTCCAGGATTTGGAGGAACTCAAAGACTTGCAAGACTTATCGGAGCAGGAAAAGCTAAAGAAATGATTTATGCATGTACTAATGTAAAAGCTGAAGAAGCTAAAGCACTAGGATTAGTAAATGCTGTTTACACTCAAGAAGAATTACTTCCAGCTGCTAAAAAATTAGCAGGAAAAATAGCTAAAAATGCCCCTATCGCAGTAAAAGCATGTAAAAAAGCTATAAATGATGGATTAGATGCTCCAATGGATGAAGCAATAGTAATAGAAGAAAAATTATTTGGAAGCTGTTTTGAAACAGAAGACCAAAGAGAAGGTATGGGAGCTTTCTTAGAAAAAAGAAAAGTTGAAGGATTCAAAAATAGATAATAAATTTTATAATAATAAATTATAAACAAAATAAAAAATCTCAAAGAGAATTTAATAACTAAAAATTTCAGGAGGAATGAAAATGAAAGTAGGTATTATCGGAGCAGGTACAATGGGATCAGGAATTGCACAAGCGTTCGCACAAACAGCTGGATATGAAGTATGTTTATGTGACATCAATGAGCAATTCGCAGCAAACGGAAAAGCTAAAATAGCTAAAGGATTTGAAAAAAGAATAGCTAAAGGAAAAATGGAACAAGCTGCAGCTGATGAAATATTAGCAAAAATCACTACAGGAACTAAAGAAATCTGTGGAGACTGCGACTTAATAATTGAAGCTGCAATAGAAAATATGGAAATTAAAAAACAAACATTCAAAGAATTACAAGATATTTGTAAACCTGAAGCAATGTTTGCAACAAACACTTCATCTCTTTCAATAACTGAAATCGGTGCAGGACTTGACAGACCAGTTATCGGAATGCACTTCTTCAACCCAGCTCCAGTTATGAAACTTGTAGAAGTTATCGCAGGACTTAATACTCCAGCTGAAATGGTTGAAAAAATAAAAGCTATATCTGAAGAAATAGGAAAAGTTCCTGTTCAAGTAGAAGAAGCTGCTGGATTCGTAGTAAATAGAATCTTAATCCCTATGATCAACGAAGCTGTAGGAATCTACGCTGACGGTGTTGCATCAGTTGAAGGTATTGATGCTGCAATGAAACTTGGAGCTAACCATCCAATGGGACCATTAGCATTAGGAGACTTAATAGGACTAGATGTATGTCTTGCTATTATGGAAGTTCTATATGCTGAAATGGGAGACAGCAAATACAGACCTCATCCATTATTAAGAAAAATGGTTAGAGGAAAACAACTAGGAATGAAAACTGGTAAAGGATTCTACGATTATTCTAAATAAGAATAAATCTGAAAATCAAAGATTAATAGATTGAAAATTAAAGCCTGTGAGAAATCACAGGCTTTTTGTTATAGATAAAAAGACTTATGAGAAATTCATAAAGAAAAAATAGAATAAAGATATTAATATGATATTTTAATATAGAAGTAATTATGATTATAAAAGTGGTATGATGATTTAGTAAGAATGCAGTTTAAAATTTAATATAAACAAAAAGAGAGATCTTAAATCTCTCTTTTTGTTTCATTTCATTTTATTATTGAAAGGTTGGTTAGGTAACTTTTAATTATCTTTCTTGCATGTTTTTTACAGAAGAAAGAGTTAATCCTTTTACTTGTTCTTCTGTTGGTTTTCCAGTTACAAATGAAGCTATTAAAGAAACTAGAACACTTCCTCCTATGATTAAGAAAGAAATCATAAATTCAAATACTTTTGGTTGAACATATCCAGGAATTACAGCAGCAGCCATTCCCATTGGATTAGTTAAGTATACAGCTATTAAGATAGAAGCGATGAATCCAAACCATACAGCTTTAGTGTTAACTTTATCAAAGAAAATACCAACTAAGAATACCCCTGCTATAGGTCCTCCAAGTAATCCAGTGATAGCTTGGAAATATAAGAACATATCTCCTTGACCAGCATATAAGAAATGAACAGCAAGAATTGTACTTAAGATTCCAACTATCCAGCTTGATCCTTTTGCAAAGTTTAGTTTTTGTTTATCTGTCATATCAGGTCTTAATTGTTCTAATATATCAGCAGTCATACAAGTAGAAACAGAGTTTAAGCTTGAAGAAACTGTAGACTGAGCAGCAGCAAATATTGCAGCAAGAACTAATCCTGAAACTCCTGTAGGGATATATTGGATAACGAAATATGGTAATATTGCATTTCCGTTTATATTTGAAGGAAGCTGAGCTTTATATTTAAAGAAGATATATAATGCAGAACCCATTCCAACAAAGATAAATATACTTGTTAAAAGAAGAGGGATATTCATAAATAAACTTTTCTTAGCTTCTTGTTCATTTTTAGTTGTATTATATCTTTGAACAATATCTTGGCTTCCAACATATGAGTATATAGAGTTTACAAATCCACCTATAAGCATTGTCCAAATACTAATTTTAGCAAGATCCATACTGAAGAAATCTTTATTAAGAAGAAGTCCTCCTTCAGAAAGAGCTTGGAATCCTTGACCAATTCCTTCAGGAGCTGAAGTAAATCCAGTTATTATGATAAGGAAAGCTCCAACAAGAAGAACGATTGTTTGTATAGCATCAGACCAAAGAACTGCTTCAATACCTCCCATAGATGTATAAGCAACACAGAATACAGCAACTCCTACTGTTAAAACAACAGGGTTAAGTGATGGAAGAGCATGCTGTAAAGCAAGTGTTGGTAAATAAAGAACTATAGCCATTCTTACAATATGGAAAAGAATAAAAGCTAAACTTCCTATTAATCTAAATTTGTTATCAAATCTTTTTCCAAGATATTCGTAGGCTGTTGTAACATTAACTCTTCTGAAGAAAGGAACGAATACAACAGCAGCAACCCATACTATAGGAATGATTCCTAAAGGAGCCATACCAAGAAGCCAACCTTTACTGAAAACAGAAGCAGGTATAGCTATGAAAGATATAGAAGAAAGTGCAGTTGCATAAATACTACATGCAGTTACCCATGAAGGAACTCTTCCACCAGCTTTGAAATAATCCTCTGTAGAATTAGCTCTTTTTGAAAAATAAACTCCAACCATAAACATTCCGAAGAAATAAAGTAAAATTACAACCCAGTTAAACCAATGCCAAGCCATTTGAAACCTCCTAAGAATAAATTTATAAATTTTAAAATTTGTTTTGTTCGCGAGAACATTTATTTTCTAATTAATAATAAATTATTTTTCATGATTTGTCAATAAACTATTTTAAAACATATGTACTGAAATTAGAAATAATGGTTTAAAAAAATTATAAGAATATAGAAAAATAAGGATTTTAATGACGAAAAAAATATATGAAATCTTTTTTATGTATTAAAAAAATTTTTTTATTTCTATAGTTTTACAATATGAAAAAATTTAAACATACATATGTAATTAAAATATAAAAAAATAAAGTATAAAAAATTATTCACTAGTTTTTCATGAAAGAATTTTTAAATTTTTTGAAAATTTTTTTATAAAAAATATAAGCTGACTAAGAAACCATCAATAATTACATCATATATTTAGTTTGTATTTAAAATTAAGTGTTCAAAAAAAATAAAAAATGTTGACAAAGAGTAAAAAAATATATATATTATCATTAATGAACGCGAGCACATTTTCAAAAAATTAAAATCTTTTATTAAAACAATGGAAAAGTCAGGAGGAGCTATGAAAAAATTTGTTTTTGCTGCAATAGTATCTGCATTAGTTTTAGGAGGATGTTCTTCAACAGGTGTAAAAAATCCAGGAGTAGAAAGAAAAATTACATGGGAACATGCAGGAAATCTTCCAGCACAGAAAGGATTTGAAAAAAATATAGGAGTTGCTGGAGTTTTATCTGGTGTTCTTGAAGGAAAATATGTATTGGTAGGTGGAGGGGCAAACTTCCCTTATGCACCAACAGCTCAAGGAGGAGCAAAGAAACTATATTCTGATGTTTATTTATTACAAGAAAAAGGAGATAAACTTGAAGTTGTACAGCGTATGAATCTTGATAATGAAATAGGATATGGTTCTTCTGTAACAGTAAAAGATGGAGTTTATTATGTAGGAGGTTCATCTAATCCTGAAGCAGACAATGACATTCTTTTCTTTAACATGAATGAAGGAAAATTAACTGTTAAAAAAGTAGGAGATCTTCCATTTACACTACAAAATGGTGTAGCAGTTGAAAAAGATGGAAAATTATATATTTTAACAGGAAAACAAAATGGTGCAGCTAGTGATAAAATGTATTCTTATAATTTAGCAACAGGAGAGACAAAAGAATTAGCATCTGTGCCAGGAGGTCCAAGAACTCAAGCTGTAGGACAAATTCTTAATGGAGAATTATATGTATTCAGTGGAGGAACTTCAATAGCTTATACAGATGGATATAAATATAATTTTAAAACAAATACATGGACAGAAGTAGCTTCTGTAGAGTTAGACGGAGAAGGAATTTCTCTTATTGGAGCAAATTCTGTTAAATTAAATGATAAAGAAATGATGGTAATCGGAGGATTTAATAAGGCAGTATGGGATGATGCAAATAAAAATCTTGGAAGCCTTAAAGGTAAAAAATTAGATGAATATAAGGCAGCTTATTTTGGTGCAGATCCTGCTGAATTTAACTGGAATAGAAATATATTAGTATATAATGCTGAAACAAATACTTGGTCAACAATGGGAGAAATTACATTTGATGCTCCTTGTGGTGCAGGCCTTTCTGTAATAGGAAATAAAGTCTTTTCAATAAATGGAGAAATAAAACCTGGTGTAAGAACAGACAGAATGTATACTGGTACTTTATTAAAAAAATAATAAGTAACTAAAAAAGAAACACAGAAGCTGAAAGCATAATTTTAGGTAGTAACTTATGTTTTCAGCTGTATTTCTTTTTAAAAATACAGATTATTTTTTGGATTTCCAGTTGGATTTTGATAATATTATACACCTTAAAATTCCTTGTAAGCTCTTAAAACCATTGACAAATAACAAAAGACAAGGTATAGTTTACTCGTAGGGTTTGTAAATATTTTAAAAAAGGTGAACGAAAATGATTACTCAAAAAGAGATAGCAAAACAACTGGGAATAAGCAGGACTACAGTTGCAAGGGCAATAAATGGAAGTCCCTTAATCAAAGAAGAGACAAAAGAAAAAGTAATGAAACTTATAAAAGAGATGAAGTATGAAAAAAATATCATTGGAAGTTCACTGGCTATAAAGAAAAATAAAAAAGTTTATTGTCTTGTTATAAAATCTAAAAATGAATTTTATACTCAGGAAATAATTCGTGGTCTTAATGAAGCAGCAAGAGAGTATAAATCATATAGTTATAGAATGGAAATAATAACAACTGATATTAATGATTCTCAAAGCCAGTTGGACACATTAAAAAAGGTACTTGAGTATGACGATATAGATGGTCTTATAATAACACCTCTTGAAAAAGAGAAAGCATATTCAATGATAGAGCCTTATCTTGAAAAAATTAAAGTTGTATCTTTAGGAATAAGATTAAATGATGACATATATCATGTCGGTCCTGATCATGTAAAACAAGGAAGAATAGCAGCTAGCATAATGAATATTATGCTAAGAAAAGGAGAAAAGCTTCTTATAATAGATAATGGAGATGATAAAATTTCTTCTAAGATGTATCTAGAAGGTTTTCTTGAGAAAGCAGGAGAAGGAAAAGCTGATATAGTTGGTCCTGTAAAAGGTGGAGGACTTGAAAACAGTATAGAAATTATAAAAAAACTTTCTTCTGAACAGGAGATAGATGGTATTTATATAAATAGATATGCTCAGGATATATATTCTAAAATACCTAAAAAGTTTTTAAAAGATAAAAGAATTGTAGCTTCTGGAATAAGTGAGCAAGTTAAAAAAATGATAAGAAATGGCATAATAACAGCAACTGTAATGGAAGAAATTTCTGCTGAAGGATATATTTCAGGGAAAAGAATGTTTGAACTTCTATATAAAGGTGCAGCAGGAAAAGAAAAGTGGGAAATTTCAAAATCTCATATAATTTTTCCTGAAAATTTAAATGATTAGAGTATCAAGGAGAAAAAATTGAAAATAGTAGGTATAGATATTGGCGGTACAATGATAAAATACGGTCTGCTTTCTCTTGAAGGACAGATTTTAGAAAGTGGAGAAACTGCAACAGAAGCAGAAAGAGGAGTTGAAGTGCTTTTTGACAAAATATGCAGTATTGTGGAAAAATATTCTGGAGAAGAAATTCTTGGAATAGCAGTGTCAGGTACTGGTCAGATAGACGGAAGTATCGGAAAAGTTGTTGGAGGAAACGAAATTATTCCTGGATGGATAGGAACAAATCTTGTGGAAAGAATAGAGAAAAAATTTAATCTTCCAGCAGTTTTAGAAAATGATGTAAACTGTGCAGCTCTTGGAGAAAAATGGCTTGGAGCAGGAAAAGGGCAGAATAATTTTGTTTGTCTTACAATAGGAACAGGTATAGGAGGAGGTATTGTTTTAAATGGAGATATCTTCAGAGGAGATACTTGTGTTGCAGGAGAGTTTGGTCATATTCAAGTAGAAAAAAATGGTGTACAGTGTTTATGCGGAAAAAAAGGGTGCTATGAGAGATATGCTTCTGCTACAGCTCTTGTAAGAATGGCAGAAGAAAGAACTGGAGAAAAATTAAACGGAAAAGAAATTTTTGACAGAGAAAAAGCAGGAGAAGCTGTTTTTGTCCAACTTATAAAAGACTGGGTTGATTATTTTACAGATGGGCTTAGCACTATTATATATATTTTTAATCCTTCACTTGTAGTAATTGGAGGAGGAGTCACAAAGCAAGGAGATTACCTTCTTGATAAAATAAATGAAAGTCTTTCAGAAAAGTTAGGAGTAAATTTCAAAAAAAATCTTTCAATAAGATTTGCTGAACTTGGAAATAATGCAGGAATGCTGGGAGCAGAATATCTTCTTCTTAGAAAGACAGGAAGAATAAATTAAAAAATGGTTGACAAAAGAAGATAAAAGAGTTATTTTAAAAACATAAATGTTCACGAGAACAAAAAATGTCAAAAAACATATAAGGAGATGGAAAATGATATACGGTGAAATTAAAGATTTAAACCAGTACAGAGGAATATCTGCAAACTTAGATAAAGCAATTGATTACATTTTAAAAGGAGAATATAAAAAAGGAACTCCAGGAAAAAATGTTATTGATGGTGATACTCTTTATTTTAATTATCCTCAATGTGCAATGACAAAAGAACTTAAAGATGGATTTTTAGAAGGACATAAACAATATATAGATATACATGTTGTTATAGATGGAGAAGAAAACTTAGGATTTGTTCCTCGTCCTGAAGTAGTTATAAAACAGGAATATGATGAAGCAGGAGATTATGAACTTTATGAAGGAGAAATAAAAAATATTTTTCACTTAACACCTGAAAGATTTATAATGTTTTTCCCTGAAGAGCCTCATGCAGCTCTTTTAAAAGTAGGAGAAGTAAAGCAAATTACAAAAGTAATTTTTAAAGTTTTAGTGTAGTTAAGAGAAAAAAATTATTATTAATTATTTTTAAAAAAGAGGGGATATTTAATGAACAGATTAGAAAAAGTTAAAGGTAAATTAATAGTTTCTTGTCAGGCACTTCCTGATGAACCTTTACATAGTTCATATATAATGGGAAGAATGGCTTATGCAGCTTATACAGGAGGAGCATCAGGTATAAGAGCAAATACAGTTGCAGATATAAAGGAGATAAAGACAACTGTTAATCTTCCAATAATAGGAATTATAAAAGAACAATATGGAGATAATAATGTATATATTACACCTACAATGAAAGAGGTTGATGCTCTTATGGCAGAAGGTGTAGATATTATAGCAATAGACGGAACTAAGAGAGAAAGACCTGATGGAAAAACTCTTGAAGAACTTATGAAAGAAATAAGAACTAAATATCCTAACCAATTATTTATGGCAGATATTTCTTGTGCAGAAGAAGCTGTTGAATGTGAAAGATTAGGATTTGATATTGTTGGAACAACTCTTGTAGGGTATACAGAATATACAAAAGGAAATGATCCTTTAACTGAACTTGCAAAAGTTGTGAAAGCAGTAAAAATTCCTGTGATAGGAGAAGGAAATATAGATACTCCTGTAAAAGCTAAAAAAGCTTTAGAAATAGGTGCTTATGCTGTTGTTGTAGGAGGAGCTATAACAAGACCTCAGCAAATTACAAGAAAATTTGTAACTGAAATGGAAAAATAAAATAAAAAAACGGACTGTTAAATTTTAAGCAGTCCGTTTTTTATAAAATATTATCTTCTTATAATAGCATCAGCTACAAGAGCAGCTCTTTTATTTTGAAGAACATCATGAACTCTTACAATATCAGCTCCTCTTTCAATACCAGCAACAGTAGTAGCAACTGTTCCTTCAGCTCTTTCTTTTGGAGGAAGACCATTAAGAAGAGTTCCTATAAATCTTTTTCTAGATGTTCCAAGGAGAATAGGAGCGATATCTCTTATTTCACTCATTCTATGAAGAACCTCAAGATTTAGGTTTATATCTTTTCCAAATCCTATTCCAGGATCAATTATGATTTTATTTCTTGAAAGACCATTTTCTTCAGCTATATTAAAAGTTTTTTCAAAAAATTCCCTCATAGAAATCATAATATCTTTTTCATAATGAGTTCCATTTTGGTTATGCATTGCAACAACAACAGCATCATATTTTGCAGCAACAGCTGCCATTTCACCATTGTCCCATTGAAGTCCCCACACATCATTTATTATATGAGCACCATTTTTCATAGCTTCTTCAGCAACTTCATATCTGTATGTATCAATGGAGATAATAGCATCAAGTTCAGAAGAAATTCTTTTTATTACAGGAATAACTCTTTCCATTTCAAGTTCAATTGAGATTTCTTCATGTCCAGGTCTTGTTGACATTCCTCCTATATCAATGATATCAGCTCCTTGCTCAATCATTTCTTTAGCTCTTGCAACAGCAGTATCAATGTCAGTATAATCTCCTCCATCTGAAAATGAATCTGTTGTAACATTTAAAATTCCCATAATAAGAGTTCTTTTTCCTATTTCTATTGTTTTATTTTGTGAGTGAAGTATCATAAGTAATCAGTTCCCCTTTAAAAATATTATTGTTCATATACATAAGAATTATTTATTAATTTCTTTTTCAAGAAGTCTTTTAAGTGTTCCCACAGTTTTTCTTTCAAGAGGGTGCACAAGATTGGGAGCTATTTCACAAAGAGGCTCAAGAACAAACATCCTTTCACAAATCCATGGATGAGGAACAGCAAGATTTTTATCTTGAATAATTTCATCATCAAAGAAAAGGATATCAAGGTCAATTATTCTTGGTCCCCATTTTATAATTCTTTTTCTTCCCATTTGAAGTTCAATGTCTAAAAGTTTTTCTAAAAGTTCCTGAGGAGTAAAAAGAGTTTTTACTTCAAGGCAGGCATTTAAAAACATATCTTGATCAGTATACCCGAAAGGTTCTGTTTCAACTATTGTACTTTGTGCAGTTACTTTTGTATTTTCAAGATTTCCTATTTTTTCAATAGCTTCAAGAAGATTTTTTTTCTTGTCTCCCATATTTGTTCCTAAAGAAAGATAAGCTGTATGCCATTTTCTAGTGATTTCAACAGCTACAAAATCAAAATGCTTTCTTATTGGTGCCCATGGTTTTTTTACTGTAATTTTTACTTGTGAAATAAGAGGATATTTTGTAAGTATCATTTCAGCAATTTTTTCTGCACAAGTTTCAATTAAATCAAAAGACCGACTTGTAAAAACCTTTTCAATATCATCAGCAACAAATCCATAGTGTGTTGAGGCATTAAGATTCCCTGTTTTTCCAGCTTCTCTTGTATCTGTTATCATTTCAACAGAGATTATAAATTTTTGTCCTAGAAATTTTTCTTCTTTAAAAACTCCATGTTCTGCTATTATTTCCAGATTTTCTATAATAATTTTATCCATTAATATCTCCTGAGTTATTTTTAATAAGAGTTAAAACTTCCATTCTTTTAAGAGAATCTTCTGCAAAAATTCCTTTTGTTCCAGTAGTGATAATTTTTGCTCCTGGCTTTTTAACTCCTCTCATAGTCATACATGTATGCTCTGCTTCAATAAGAACATAGACACCTTTACATTTAAGTCCTTTATAAATTGTCAAAGCTATCTGTTCTGTCATTCTTTCTTGAAGCTGAGGTCTTTTTGCATATGTTTCAATAACTTTTACAATATCTCCAAAACCTACAATTTTTCCATTAGGTATATATGCAATGGTTACTTTTCCAAAGAAAGGAAGAAAATGATGTTCACACATAGAATAAAAGTTGATATTTTTTTCTATTATTAAATCGTTGTTTGGAACATCAAAAGTATTCTGTAAAAACTCATAGGGATTTACATACATTCCTGAAAAGAATTCTTTATAAAAATCCTCTATTCTTTGAGGTGTGTTTTCAAAAACTTCTTTATTTATATATTTTTTTTCTTTATCAAGATTTTCTAAAATATCCTGAAAAGATTTTTTTATACTCATACATATCTCCTTAAAAAATTATTCAATAATTTATTATACAATAAGAAACGGAATATAAAAAGAGTTTACTGAAAAGAAAAAATTTTTTCAATAAACTCAATGTACTTATAGATAAAAATAATATTATAATACTTTCTCAAACCAATTTTTTAAAATTTTTAAATCACTTTCTGTATGAAACCAATGTTCACTTTCATTTGAGATTAAAATGTTACAGTTAAATTTTTCAGCAAAATTCATAATAATATTTTTTTCACAGAGATTATCTTTTTCGCCATATAAAATATGAGTAGAAATATTCCAAATTGTAATTGGATTTTCTTTTACATAGCAGTAATAGTCCCAATATAAATTCTGTCCTATTGGTGTTGATATAATTTTTTCTTTTTCAAGTCTTTCTTCTGAAACATCAAACCACAACATCATATTTTTTATAATTTTTTCCATATCAACAACAGGAGACAAAAAGAAAGCATTTGAAATATTTTCATTTTTAAAAGCAAGAAGAGAGAAATATGCTCCAATACTGTTCCCAAAAATAGAAATATTTTTCCAGTGAAGTTTAGCATATTCTATAATTAAAGAAAGTTCTTTTACACATTCTTGAACTTTACAGAGAGTTTTTTCATTTTTTCTTTCTCCATGTTCAGGAAGGTCAAAACTTAAAATCTGATAATTTTTTTGATTTCCTGTTTCAGCTAAGATTTCTATTGGTACATCTTCTTTGTGTGACATATTTCCATGAATAGCTATTATTATTTTTTCTGAATCTTCTCCCCATAAAACAGCAGGTATATTATTTATTTTAAAAAATTCTTTTTTCATTTTTACCTCTTTTATATCAGTAAATTTATTATTGATAATATGTATTTTATTATTTTAAATCAAAGCAGACATAATTTTTTATTAATTTTTTCCTTTATTGCAGAAACAGTTTCTTCAACAGAAAGATTTGTTATGTCTATAATATGGGTTTCGTAAATTCCTAAATTGTTAAACTGCTCCCACATGATTTCTACTAATTGAATATTTATTTTACGATTTAATTTTTTTCTTTCAACAGCCCGTTTAAGAGTTTCTTTTTTATCCGCTCTTAATATTATATAATGAACTTCGTAATTTTCTTTTGCAGTTTTTATCCACGGCTCTAAAAACCAAGGTCCTATAATTCCATCTACAATCACATCATAGCCTCCACAGACAAATCTTTTTGCACTTTCTAAAAAAGCCTCAATAACAATAAGATTTTGTTCTGCTGCTTCTGGCAAATATGGAGTTTACCAAATAATGATAAAAATCATCTGTATGAAGATGTATAGATTTTTCTAAATCTGACTTTTGAGATATAATTTGTGCTGTCGTTGTTTTTCCTGTTCCTGAAGTTCCTGTAATTATGACTATTCTTCCTTCTTTCATATTTATTCTCCCTTTTTTATTTATTCTATCATATAGAAAATTTATAGTAAATTTAATCTCTTTTAAAAAAGTTTTTTCTGACACATAATTTGTAATCTATAATAAAAAAAGCAGAATGTTAATCAAATAAACACTCTGCTTTTTTTATTATAGAGAAAGTTCTTCTTTAACAGTTCCTGTTACATCAAGAAGTTTTATTTTTGCATCATCAATATAGAAAACTTCAAATATAGGATTGTCAGCACTGTGATAAATATTTTTAATCATAGGAATGTTTACACATTCTTCTCTCATTTTTCTATCTTGTGTAAAAACAGCTTTTCCGCTTATTCTTATCCATGTAAAATCTTTTGCAGATGTAGAGATTTCAATATATGGATTTTTTTTCATTTCTTTATAAACTTCTTTTTTATTATTTGTACAGAAAAATAATTTTCCTTCTTTTTCTAAAAGGAACATAAATGGACGGCATTTTGCTTTTCCTTCAGTTCCTACTGTTGCAAGATATTGAACAGGATTTTCTCTTAAAAATTTTACAGCTTTTTCAATCATAAAAATTACCTCCAAAATATTTTATTTGCAATGCTCTCTTATTAAGAATATAATATATCTATAAGGAAAAAAAGTAAAGTAGGCACTATTTTGTGCTGTAGGTACTAAAAAGATACTATTGTAAAAATATGGAGGAAAAGATGAAAAAAGATTTGCCTATGTGTCCTGTTGAAGTTACTCTTATGCTTATAAGTGATAAATGGAAAGTTTTAATTTTAAGAGATTTGATGGAAGGGACAAAACGGTTTGGAGAATTAAAAAAATCAATAGGAAATATTACACAAAAAGTTCTTACAGCAAATCTTCGTTCTATGGAAGAAAGTGGGCTTTTAACAAGAACTGTTTATGCAGAAGTTCCGCCAAGAGTTGAATATACTTTGACAGAAGTAGGATACAGTTTAAAAATTGTAACAGATGCCATGATAAAATGGGGAACAGAGTATAAAGAAAAATTGGAAAAATAAAATTATTATTGATGATATACATAAAAAATACAGGAGGGGTTATGTTTAAGCAGAATACCTTTTCATCAGATAATTTATACAGAGGGTCTCTGCCTTTCTTTCTCTCTGATGAAAAAAAAGGAGTTATCCTGTTAGCATCTTCAAATAAAAATATAGAGGATTATTATTATACTCTTAAAGATTTTTATAATGGAGAAATTATAAAAATAGATGATTTTGAAGATGAAAATGATGAATATAAAAAAAATTATGCTCTTTTAGATTGTCTTAAAAATAAAAAGAAATTTATAATTCTTGTGTCTCTTCAAGGAATAATGAAAAAATATGTAAAAGATGGAGAGAAACTTTTTTTTGAAAAAGGAAAAGAGATAAGTAGAAAAGAATTGGAAGAAAAACTTTTAAATAGTGGATATAGAAAAAATTATCTTGTAGAAGAAAGAATGGAGTATTCTCTAAGAGGAGATATTTTAGATATTTTTCCAATAAGCAGCGAATTCCCTTATAGAATAGAATTTTTTGATACAGAGGTAGAAAGAATAACAGAGTTTGATTTTTATACTCAAAAAAGCATTGAAGAAAAAGAAAATATTTATATGTATATAAACAAAAATAAAAATGAAAAATTTTCTTTTTTTGAAATTATAAAGGATTTTGAAAGGTCAATAGATAAGTTATATATAGAAAATACAGAAATTTTAAGATATAAGCTGGAAGAACAAATTTTAAAAAATAGAGAGGAAGAAGAAGAGTATAGAAATATTTTTAATAAAGCAGTCTCTCTTTTTACTCCTATTGAAACTAAAAGGCTTGATTTTGATGAAATAAGAAAATTTGAAGATCTTGAGGTTATAAAAAAAGAAAGTAAGAAACGAAAAATTTTAATTCTTTCAGAAGAGAAAAAAAGATATGATGAAATTTTTGGAGAATATAAAAATATAGAAGTAAAAAAATATCCTCATTATGAAGGATTTTATGCTGGAGATGTTCTTGTTCTTACTGACAGAGAGATAAAAGGGATAAGAGTAAAAAAAGAAGTAAAAACAAGAGGTGGAATTAAATATGAAAATGTATCTCAAATAAGAGAAGGAGATTATATTATTCATGAAAATTTTGGTGTAGGAAAATATTTAGGAATAGAGATTATAGATGGAAGCGATTATCTTAAGATTCAATATGCAGGGGAAGATAAATTGTATGTTCCTACAGAAAATCTTAATAGAATAGAAAAATATATTTGTGATCCTGGAAATGTTCCTGAAATATACAATCTTGGAAGAAGAGGATTTAAGCGAAAAAGAGAAAAACTTGAAAATGAAATGAGAGAGTTTGCAAAAGAGCTTATTGCTGTTCAAGCAAGGAGAAAATCAGCTGTAGGCTATGCTTTTTCAAAGGATACTGTATGGCAGGAAGAATTTGAAGAAGGATTTCCTTATACAGAAACCAAAGATCAGCTTGAAGCAATAAGAATGGTAAAGAAAGATATGGAATCTGATATGGTTATGGATAGAATTATCTGTGGAGATGTTGGATTTGGAAAAACAGAGGTTGCAATGAGAGCAGCTTTCAAAGCAGTTATGGATGGGAAACAGGTTCTTATAATAACCCCTACAACTGTTCTTGCTGATCAGCATTATGAAAGATTTGAAGAGAGATTTAAAAATTATGGAATAAATATAGCTCTTTTAAGCAGAATGAATTCTGGAAAGGAACAAGAAGAAATAATAAAGAGACTTTCTGGTGGAGGAATTGATATTGTAATAGGAACACACAGACTTCTTTCAAATGATATAAATTTTTTAAATCTAGGTTTAATAATAGTAGATGAAGAGCAAAAATTTGGTGTAAAAGCTAAAGAAAAATTAAAGAAAATGAAAGATAATGTTGATCTTTTAACTCTTACAGCTACTCCTATTCCAAGAACTTTAAATCTAGCTCTTTTAGGTATAAGAGATATCTCAGTAATAAAAACAGCACCACCAAATAGACTTCCTGTTGAAAATGTACTTATAGACAATAATAAAGATACAATAAGAGATGTGATAATGAAAGAGATAGGAAGAGAGGGGCAGGTATTTTATATTTATAATTCTGTTTATGGAATGGAGTATAAGGTAAAAGAACTTTCTAAAATTCTTCCTCCATATATAAAAATAGGGTATGCTCATGGAAGAATGCCTGCAAAACAAATAAAAGAGGTACTTCATCAGTTTGAAAATGGAGATACAGATGTTTTAGTTACAACAACTATTATAGAAAATGGAATTGATATAGAAAATGCAAACACTATAATAATAGAAGGAATTGAAAAATTAGGTCTTTCGCAAATTTATCAGTTAAGAGGCAGAGTAGGAAGAGGAAAGAAAAAAGCTTATTGCTATCTTGTGACAGAGAATGACAGAAAATATAATAAGAAAACTATTTTAAGAAAAGAAAGTATAGAAAATCTTGAAGGTCTTGGAGGAGGATTTAACCTTTCTCTTGAGGATATGAATATAAGAGGTGCAGGAGAAATATTAGGAGAAAAACAGCATGGAGCATTGGAGACTTTTGGGTATAATCTTTATATGAAACTTCTTCAAGAGGAGGTAGAAAGAATAAAAGGTGAGTATAGACCTAAATATGATATAAAAATTGATTTAAATGAACCTGCATATATTCCAAAAGAATATATTGAAGAATTTGAAAAAATTACTATATATAAAAGAGCAGTTGAAATGACAGAACTTCAAGATATAAGAAATCTTTTTGATGAAATAGAGGATAGATTCGGAAAAGCTCCTCAGGAAGTAAAAAATCTTTTTAGATTTTTAGAAATAAAAGCACAGGCTTTTAATTGTGGAGTGTCAGAAATAAAAAAAGAAACAAATGGATCTTATTATATGAAATTCAACAAAGATAGAATAATTCCTGAAAAAATTATTAGTATGATAACAACAGGAAAATGCAGATTAAGAGGAAAAGATGGGATAGAGTATTCTAAAGATATTACAGAGTTTTTTAAAGAGTACGAGGAGGAAAAAATTGAAGGAATTTTATAGATTAGTAGAAATAATGGATATTTTAAGAGGAGAAAATGGATGTCCATGGGATAAAAAGCAAACTCTTGAAAGCCTTAAACCTTCTTTTTTAGAGGAAGTTTATGAAACGATAGAAGCTATGGATATAGGTGGAGAGGAACTTAAAGGAGAACTTGGAGATGTTCTTCTTCATGTAGTTTTTCAGGCAAAAATATGTAAGGAAAAAGGAGAATTTGATATAGAAGATGTAGCACATGAAATATGTGAAAAACTTATAAGAAGACATCCTCATATTTTCTCAGATGTTCAGGCAGAGACAAGTGAAGAAGTTGCAGAAAACTGGGAAAAAATAAAAAGAGAAGAAAAACTTCATAAGAACAGAAAATCTGTTCTTGATGGAATTCCAAAAATTCTTCCGCCTCTTTTAAAAGCTGAAAAAATACAAAAAAAAGCTGCTTCATGTGGATTTGACTGGGATAATCCTGAAGATGTATTTAAAAAAGTTGAAGAAGAAATAAGAGAAGTAAAAGATGCTGTAAAAGAAAATAATCATGAACATATTGAAGAAGAAATAGGAGATCTTCTTTTTGCTGTAACAAATTATGCAAGACATCTTGGAATAAGCCCTTCAGAAGCACTAAGAAAATGCAATGAAAAATTTGAAAGAAGATTCAGATATGTTGAAGAGAGATGTGATATGAAAAATTCAGATCTTACGGAAATGGATTATTTTTGGGAAGAAGCTAAAAAATATGAAAAAGAGAAAAAAGAAAAATAAATTCATTAAAAAATCAAAAAGGTTATTGACTTATAGAAAAAATGAGGTATATATAATATAAAGGAGAACATATGAGATTAGATAAATTTTTGAAGGTAAGCAGAATTATAAAAAGAAGACCTGTGGCAAAAATTGTAGTTGATGGAGGAAAAGCTAAAATAAACGGTAAAACTGCAAAAGCCAGTACAGCTTTAAAAACAGGAGATATTTTAGAACTTGAATATTATGACAAATACTTTAAATTTGAAATTCTTGAAGTTCCAGAAGGAAATGTTCCAAAAGAAAAAAGTAATGATCTTGTTAAAGTTTTGGATAGCCGTGGAATAGAAGTGGATTTAAGCTCAGATAAGGAGATTTTGGAATAATTATGAAAGTGTCTGTAAAAAGCAATGCAAAAATAAATATAGGTCTTAATATAGTTGAAAAACTTCCTAATGGTTATCATAGTCTTGATATGGTAATGGTTCCTATATCTTTAAGTGATACTCTTAATATTAATTTTACAGGAAAAAAAGGAAAACTTTGTATTACTTCTAATATAAAAGACATTCCGACAGATGAAAGAAATATTCTTTGGAAGGTTTATAATGCTTTTTATGATTTTATAAAAAAAGATACAGATGAAGTAGAAGTATATCTTCATAAAATTATCCCTCATGAAGCAGGTCTTGGGGGAGGAAGTTCAAATGGAGCTTTTTTTCTGAGGGAACTTAATAAATATAGTGGAAATATTTTAAGTGATGAGGAACTTATAAAAATAGGAAAAAGTGTAGGAGCAGATATTCCCTTTTTTATAAAAAATTATCCATGCAGAGTAAAAGGTATAGGAGAACAGCTTGAAAAAATAGAAAATAATCTTAATTTAGATATAGTTCTTGTAAAACCATCTTTTGGCGTATCAACAAAAGAGGCTTATTCATATTATAGTATTTTAAAAAATAAAAAAGATGCAGATATAGATAAAATAAAAGAAGGGCTTAAAGAGAACAATCAGGAAAAAGTTGAAAAATTTTCAGAAAATATTCTTGAACAGGGGCTTCTTTCTTTAAATGAAAATATAAAATTATTCAGAAAAGAGTTAGAAGAAAAATGCAGTACCAGATTTTTTATGTCAGGAAGCGGGAGCTGTTACTATACTTTCTGTCCAAAGGGAGAGGGAGAGAAGTATGCCAGCTTATTGAAAACCAAGATAAGTAACTGTCAGATTTACAGCTGCAGTTTTTTATAAGGAACATCAATTACTAAATTAAAGGACGGTGCATTGAGACATGAAAATTACAGACATAAGATTGAGAGCGGTAAAAAGCGAAAACGAGGTTAAACTAAAAGCATATGCTGATGTTACTTTTGACGGAAGTTTTGTAGTTCACGGACTTAAAATTATTGACGGACAAAAGGGAATGTTTGTAGCTATGCCGTCAAGAAAAATGCCTGACGGAGAATATAAGGACATTGCCCACCCAATTACTCCTGAGCTTAGAAAAGAAATAACAGATACAGTTATTGCAAGATATACTGAAGTTATGGAAAGTGAAGGAGCACTTCCTGAAGAGGAAGCTGTTGAAGAATAAAAAAATATGAGGCTGCTTAATTTTAAGCAGTCTTTTTTTATTTCTAAGGAAATTATAAATTGATTTTATATAAAAATTTTTTAATTTTTTATATGAAAATAGACAAAAATAA